>JAENWE010000446.1 GCA_016650185.1 Vicinamibacteria bacterium
GCCTGTGGGAAACCGGATCCGTTCCCGGTTTTCCATAGGCAGAGGAGCCTTCCACGAGAGCTACAAACAGGGCGTTGACGTAGAGCCTCAACCAGAATCAGTCACAGGGCAAGCGGGACGGGTCGCAACCGGGAACGGGCGGACGGGTGGGACTCAGCGCTTTGCGGCCCCCTGGCCTTGTGGCTCGCGCAAGGATGGTCCCTCGATGTTCACGGTGGTGCACTGATGGCGGACGCGGCCGAGGAGGGCCTCGGTCATCAGGCGGTTACCGAGGAAGCTGGCCCAGTCGTCGTAGGCGAGGTTGGTGGTGATGATGGTGGCTTTGCGCCGGTAACGCTCCTGCATGAGCTTGAAGAACACATTGGCCTGCTCGGGCCGGATGTTCAGGTAACCAAGCTCGTCGATCACGAGCAGGTCGAGACGGGCCAGGCGGCGGACAAGGCGGGGCGAGGACCGATCGGCGAGGGAGGCGTACATGTCGTCGAAGAGGTCCTGGGCACGCATGAACTGGCCGCGGCAACCGTTCTGGATCGCCTTGAGCAGGAGTCCGGAGGCGAGCCCGGTTTTGCCCACGCCGGTGGGTCCGATGAAGACGATGTTCTCGGCCTTGGCGATGAAATCGAGTTCGGCAAAGGCGCGGATCTGTCGGCGGTTGACCCCCGGCTGCTTCGCGTAGGGAAAGGTTTCGAGGGTCCATAACTCCGGCATCTGCGCGCGCCTGACCCTCCAGGAGAGGGCCTTCTCCTGCCGCGCGTGCCACTGGGGCCGGAGCAGGCGCAAAAGGAACTGGTCGTAAGTGATGTCTTCGGCCTGGGCCTGTTTGAGTTGCTCGGGAAAGATCTCGGTGATCCGCCCCAGGCTCAGGTTCTTGAGCAGTTGCTGTAGTTCTTCAGTCATCGTTGTCGTCTCCTTCGATGTTGATTGGGAAGTAGTCACGGGCGACGCGGCGCAAAACCATGCGCTCGACGCGAGCGAGGTCGTAGAGGCCGTAATGACAGGCCTCGGTGAGGGCGGCGGTGACCGCACCTTTTGGGTACTCGCGCACCATCCGCAGGAGTTGTCGCAGGGCGAGGGTGATCTGCACGCGTCCTCGCTTCTTGAGCGCGTTCACGTACGCCGCGGCTTCGGGGAGCGCTTTGACGATGGCGGTCTCCTCGGGTCCGAGTACGCTCGGGCCGCTGCGAGGACGCGGATGAAAGTGTTCCTTGAGCGTGCTTCGCTGGTTAAAGACCCCGATCAGTCGGCGGTGGGTCACACACTTGCGCAGCCCTTCTTCGATGTGGACGTGGTCCTTGGTCTCGCGGACTTCCACCTGGCGGGAGATCCAATCCGCAGGGACCGAGTAACGGTTCGTATGCAGAGAGACGTAACCCGCGAGATCCACGAATCGTTGGTGGAGGCGATAGACCTCGGGCACCCAGACGGGCAGAGGTTTGAGGTACCGGCGCTCCTGAGCGTAGAGCTCCATCGGGATGGCGCGGATGTGCTTCTTGTAGGTCGCGTTGACCTTGTCGCACCAGTCCCTGGCCTGGGCGTTGAGGTCGGCCCAATCCGCAAAGCGGCGGCCGGCGAGGAAGTTTCTTTCGATGAACCGAAATGGAGCCTCGACTCGTCCCTTGCGATCAGGATCGCCAACCGCATGCGCGACAAATGCGAAGCCGTACCGCTCGGCGAAAGCCGCGGTCTCCGGTGCGGGGATCATGTTCTTCCCCGCGCCACTGGCGATGATCACGTGGGTGTTGTCGATCATGGTGACGCCACAGGAGCCGCCCATGTAGTCGAGGGCGTCGGTCAGGAAGACCTTGCAATGGAAGCGCTGAAATTCCGGATAGAACTGGAAGAACAGCCGGCGCGAGAAACACAGCACCAGTGATGCCGTCTGAGCGAGGTGCTCGACTCCACCCAGTTTCACTTTGTGCGGGGACGTATCGTGCTGCTGCTCCTGTCCTGGCCCGAAGTGGTAACGGCCCTCCGGAATCTTCGGTTCCTGGCCGATGCCACGGCGTCGGCAGAACGCAGTGAGGGCGGAGTAGGACAGCGCCGCTCCTTCCTTCGACAGTTCCTCATGGACCCGGACCAGGTTGCCCGAACAGTCCTTGAGCAACTGCTCGATGTCCTGCCGGAATGGATCCGCTTTCTCGGCCCGCTCTATCTGGGGGACGGTGGTCTGTTGCGACCGGATCACCTTCACGACCGACCCGCGGGAGACTTTCAGCAAGCGGGCGATCTGGCGTTTGCTCACCCCCTTGGTGTGCAGTTCCAGGACCGCCATTCGTTGCTCGCTTTTCAGCATGTGCGTTTTCCTCTTCCATGAGTTTCCGGAGTCGCACCAGGTCCGCGATCGCGTTGTCCACGCAGCGCCTGGCCTCCTCCTGTTTCGGTTCATCCATGAACGCCGCGCCTTCGCGCCAGTGACGCATTGCACGACGCGACAGCGCAGCCACGATGTCGAGATCGGTCAGCAGGGCTTTTGCTGGATTCGCGGACACGGGTTCTTGCGCCAACTCCCGCCTGGCTTTCAGGAAGAGCAGCGGCTCGTCCACGATGCGGCGGCGCAGCGATGGCGCCGCACTCCTCCACGCCGCGTACAGCTCGCCCACCTGCCTTGTGGTCAGCTTCTCCTTTGCCGCCGCGGCGCCCAGCAACTCGCAGTCTGAGGATTTGGCGCGCGCCATCGGCAGCAGATACTTCATCGCGGCATGGGATGAGATGGTTCCGCCTCGTACCCGCTCCTGCACCGACTCGGGCAGCTCGCTCACCAAACCCAGACGTCGCGATACCCAACTCGTGCTCCGCGAGAAGCGCTTCGCCAGATCTTCGGCGCTCATGCCTCCCGCATGCAGCGCCCGCAGGAGCCATGCCTGCTCGATCGCGGTTTCCGCCTCGTCCGCGCGCTGGGCATGAAGAAGAAGCAGGGCCTCCGCTTCGCTCAGATCCCAGAGCGTCGCTCGCACGGTGTCCTGCCGGAGATGCAGCAACGCGCGTACGCGCTTGAAGCCATCAATGACCAGATACCGCCCCGGCGCCGCGTCGGCCACCACCACAATCGGCATCTGTTGGCCAACCTCCGACAACGAGGCCAGCAAACGGCGCTCCTTCTCGGGCCGGCGGACGCGCAGCCCATCGTTGCGCAGGTCGATTTGGTGAAACTCCAGATCCAAGCACCCTCCGTGGTCGTGAGTGAAGAGCTTGGACCCGCCTGCATCTCGTCTTGACGCGCCTGCGGGGGTTGTTGCTCGCTATCTCCTCATACCAGCGCCCTTTTCTGCCCGATCTCGTCTTTCGCAGCCGACAGGACTACTCTTGCTACAAGCCCAATCCAGTCCGTGGCTTGCACCCCTATCTCGTCTTGCGCGAGATCCCAGGGTAGTCGGCCCAGAACTCTCGGCAAACGCAGCGGCGGTGGCCGGCGGTCTTCCGTCTTTGCCAACTCAGGGACCTTTCCGGCCAAGACCGCCTCCCTGCGCTTCTCGCCTGCCTCGGCCGCGTCCCGCGCCGCCATCGACCGCCGTTGCAGCCGACGTTCGATGAAGTATCCAGGCTGGCGAGAACGCCACGCGGCCTGAGTCTTGGAGCGCCACTTCTTCCGGCACTCCCCATTCCCGCAGGTCCGCTGGCGCGGACCTACTCGTGCGTCAGGATGAAACCACTTGCGGCAGATCCGGCAGGGGCGCTTCTTCACCCACCATCATGACGACCACCGCGGGCAGTCCGTCCCCAGCCGCCTCCCGCCAACACAGCCCGTGGCCCATTTCTCGTTAGCTGCCCTGGCTCATTCCTCGGTAGCGCCTGGGAACGAGCCCCTTTCGCGTCTAGGTCCGTGACTGTTGGAAAAAACCCGACCACCGTCATCGCGAAGGCCGCATCGTTCTGCGTGGCC
>JAENWE010000447.1 GCA_016650185.1 Vicinamibacteria bacterium
AAGGATGGCGCCGATGGTGATGAGAAACCCGAGGCCCTGAATGTCGCGCCCCAGAAGGAGGTTCGCTAGAGGATGAGCGAGCCCGTCCAAGTACGAAAAGAGCCACCACAACGCCTTGACAGTGATGACAATCGGGACCAGGACAACCAGGCCGCCAATGAAATCATTCCGCAGTCGGGCGGTCAGGCTCATCGCCGCCGGTTTCCTCCTGGCCCGTCATGGGCGAAGGTCGGGGCGAAGGCGAGAACGTTGCGATATCTCCTCGACATGGGGCCTTCGGTCACTTCATCGTGAGGCTGGAGCGGAATCGCTCACCCTTCTTCGACAGCGCTTCGACGTCCATCACCCATTTTTGCGTGCCCGCCACCCAGGTGCCCGGAATCTCAGCGATCAAAGGACGTTGGCCTTCCTTGACGTTGTCTTCGAGAATGCGGGGGGTCAGGCTCGTAACCGTTCCGTTGAGACCGATCTTGGCGGTAAGGGTCTCCAGCTTCGCGTCGGTCTTCCCGGTGTTCATGAGGAAGATCCGGACCTTGAAGGGCTCACCGGGAACGAGGGGACTCGGCGTGACTTCAAACTCGAACTGGCCCGCAAAGTCCAACATCTCCACTCCGCCAAAGCCTATGGGGGCTTTAGACTTCGGATTGGGAGCGGCCGCAATACGGGTCCGACCGGTGATGAATTCGCGACGTTCAGGCAAAGGACCGGCCACGGTCGGCCTCGGCTCCGGGGTCGCCAACACCACCACCGTGGGCGCCGGGGTGGGCGGCAACGGGGTCGGCGTCGGCAGGGGCCGGAGGCTGATTGTTGGCAGTGGCGAAGCCACGATAACCGGGGTGGGCACAGGGGTGGCGGGTATCGGCGTCGGCGCCGGTGTCGCGGGCCCAGGACGGTTGCGGAGTTCTTCCCGTTCCTTGGCTTCGATCGCGCGCTTCGCCCGGTCGTAGGCATCGCGAGCCTGCGCGAAGGTCTGAGTGGCGACGGTGAATTGACGATCCTTAAGGTTCTGGGCGGCTGAACTCGCGAACGTCTCGGCCTCAGCGAAGGCAGGATCCGCGGATGCGCCGGGTTTAGCCACGGCCGCCGCTCGCGCCTTCTCCATGTCCGACTTCGCGGCGGTCGCGCGGGCCGCGAAGTTCGCGTTCAACTGGCTCGACAATTCGGCGACGACCGGATTCTTTGGATCGAGCTCGAGGACGCGGGCGACCGCCGTGGCAGCCTGAGCCGAGTCGCCACGCGCGACCGCATCCCGAGCCGCCGTCACCGAGGTCTCGATCTCCCTGGTGGCGCTCTGGGCCTGTTCTCTGATTCCCAGCGCTTCTGGATTGTTGGGCTCGATAATGAAGATCTTTTCTGCCTGGCCCACGGCGCCCTTGTAATCCTTGTCCGCCAAGAAGCGACGGGCCAGATCGAGCTGAGTTTCCACCAGGAGTTTGCGCATGATGTCGCCCTCCCCTCCGCCCTGTCGGCTCACGATTCCATAAACGAGAAAACCGATGATCATGAGCAGGCCAACCACACCGATGATGGCGACAACGTTGGTCGATCGCGGAGGCGGTGGAAGCGATGCCGAAGCGGAGGGGAGGTCGGGCTTCGATCCGGTGGGTCGGCTGGGAGGCTTTGACTGCGGGCGGGCGACGCGACCAGTCGTGTACGTCTCGGAGGACACACCGGCCGAAGGCGGCACCGACGCGGACGCGCGGCCGTAGCTCCGGAAAGGAGCCACCTTCGAAGTACCGGTGGTGCTCGCGGCGGGTGGCGACTTGGTGATGGAGGTCTCGTCCGCTGACGGGGGCGCTGGCGTGGCGACAGCACCCGTGCTTTCATCGTATTCAACGACTTCCGGCTCTTCGCCGTAGCGGAAAGCCCTGATCGCGTCGCGGAGGGCGCCGGCATTTTTGTAGCGGCCGGCGACCTGTTTGCTCATGGCGGCTTCGACGACCGTCACGATGCCTTCCGGAAGCCTCGGATCCCACTGCCGTGGAGGAGGCGCCTCGCGGTGAACCACCTGATAGAGAGTCGCGTGAATCGACTCGGCATCGAAGGGTTTCCGGTTGGTCAGGATCTCGTAGAACACGGCACCGGCGGAAAAGACGTCGGAGCGCGCGTCAACCCGTTCGCCCATGACCTGTTCGGGCGACATGTAGTTGGGCGTGCCCATGACGACGCCGGTTTTGGTGAGCTCGGAACTGCCCAGCCGGGCCAGACCGAAGTCCAGGATCTTCACCTGTCCGTTGGGCTGGACGTGGATATTCCCGGGCTTCAGATCCCGATGGATGACTTCACGGCTATGGGCGTAGGAGAGACCGTCCGCCACCTGCTCCATGATGTCGAGCTTCTGCTCGAAGGTAAGTTGACCCTGGGTGATCAGCTCCTTGAGATCCTTGCCCTCCAACAGCTCCATCGCCATATAGAGCTCGTTGTTCTCCTGCCCGAAATCGAACACCGTGATGATGTTCGGATGGTTCAGCTGGGCGGCGGCGCGAGCCTCACGGAGAAAACGTTCTTTGTTCTCGCTGTCTGAACCGAGAGCCGCGGAGATGGTCTTGATCGCGACGACGCGGCCCAGAACAGGATCCTGGGCACGCCAAACGACTCCCATCGCCCCGGAGCCGAGGTGACTGATCGCTTCGTATTTCCCAAAAGTCTTCTTTGCGGTTTCGCTCAAGGCTCCCTCGACGGTTTTTCGAGCATAGCATCGCAGGCCAAAGACAAATGGCTTGTTCCCATCAGTTTTCTCGGTACGGCGATGCGGGGCATGGGGGTATCGGAATTCCTCGCTCAGGGAACCGACGGAAAACCAGAGAGGAGGCCTTTTCTATGGGAGCAGGGCCTTCGTAATCCGAGCGATGAGGGCATCGGAGTCGCCCTCCTTTTCGATTCCCCGAGTCATGACCACGAGCACGGCTGGATGGGCGCCATAGATAATGGCGGCATCATGATGGATCCGCGTGATGGTGCCGTTTTTGTGAGCCACCTTGGTGCCGGGAGGCAGACCCTTCGGAATGCCGTCGTTGAATTTCTGCTCAGATAGAACCTCCACCATGCGCTCGCTGGCGTTCCTGGACACCGCCTGGCCGCGGGCGATGGCGCGGAGGATGATGAAGAGACCGCGCGCGCTGGTCTCGTTGATGATGCCTTGATCGAACGCCTTCTGATCCTCAACCCCGCGCCTGACCTCGAGACCGTAGGCCCCCAGGGCCTCCACCCCGGCCCGCACGTTCTTCACCCCCAGGTGATCAATCAAAAGGTTGGTGGCAAAATTGGACGAGACCGTGATCATCTGGAAGTTCAGCGCCTCGAGGGTCATCGATTTGCCGATGTTCTTGTAGACGGTGTCGTCCGAGTCATCCCCGAAGTCCATCGAGTAGGGCGAACCGTCGACCACGCTCTTGAATTCGTTCCGGATGGCAAGCTCGTCCTCCAGGCTGAGCTTCGCGTCGGCCGCCTGACGAAACAACTCCACCATCACCGGCACCTTCATCGTACTGGCCGCGTGATAGATCCGGTCGGCCTCGTACATCCATTCCTCGTGATCATCCAGCGATCGGTATGCGACGGAGACCTCGGCGCCACTCTCGGCAATGAGCCCTTCTGCGGCAAGTCGCCTCGCCGGAAACGGCGGCGGGTCGGCCGAGGAGGCGACCTGACCCGCGACCGGACTCGCGATCGAAAGGGCCAGGGGGAATATCATCGAAAGACTCTTCATGAAGGCTCGAGCGGATTCTATGGAATGGGGGCCGGGCATGGGTTCAAAGAGGCGACGGCCCACTGGACCAGATCAGATCCTAAGGGACTCGTTCGCGGACTGGAAACCAAGGCCTTGTCCGGACTGGCCCTAAAACGAACTTGTCGCCCCTTCGCTTGGGATGTCGGAAGATTCAGGGCCCGGAGCGGGCGAGGGCGCGGCCACAAGACGAAAGAGCGTAGCCGCCCACTCGCCTCCGGGACGTTCAAACACCGCGACCCGAAAAACCTTCGCCCCCTCCAGCACCGACATTAATTCAAGGTCAGAGGATCTCGGGCCCAAGATGGCGAAAACGCGGGCGCTCGTGGCCGCGAGCGCCATCCGGGCCCGGAAAGCGGGTGATCCGAAATCACCCTCGACAAGAAGCAGGGAGGGCGCTTTTCTTAGCAGAATGGGAAGACTTGTGGCGATCGTCCGGGTCCCACCGGTGTCGACAAACGCGGTGAGCGGTCCCGCATCGGCCTCCTGAAGCAGCCGGATCGAGAGTTCCCGAACCCCGTAGCCCGCGGGCCAGCCAGAAACAAGCTGGTGCCGATCGTCGCTCGGAAATGGAGCCCGGGAAGGATCGAAAACAAGCTCTCGAACAAAGAAGAGTCCGGGAAAGGCGACCATCATCGAAAGGCCCAAGACCAGAGGGGTGCGAGCACTGGACTTGACCTGAGCGGCCAGCGCCTCGAGTCCGCCGGAGATGAGGATCAGAAGAGGAGGCAGCGTGGGCAATACATAGCGAGCAGACCAGGGCTTCGAGAAGAAGGCGAACAGGAGAAAGGGTATGACCACGGTGCCGGCGAGCCACGATGAGCGACCATCCCGCAGGAGGGCCACCGATACCAGGGCAAAAAGGAGCGCAGGAGCGGTGAAATAGCGAAGGGCCCATTCACACATGTCGCTCAGGGTGGAGAAGAGTTGCAGGCTCAGGGCAGAAGGATCCACCACATGTTGGGCGGTGATCTCGCCGCCATTCAAGACGAAGAACCACAACATGGGTGAGGCGAAAAAGAGGCCGATGGCAAGAGTCTGGGCCATAGACCTGAAAGCCGCCCGCCCGCCCGCTTCCAGAACCAGAAACGCCAGGGGCAAGGAGACAAAGTACAAAACCGCGGAGACTTTCGAAACGACCGAAAGCACGGTCAGCGCCACGACCATGACCCGGGCAGACCGGTCGGCCGGATGGTGAGTGAGCCTCCACATGGAGAACATCAGACCGGTGATGGACGCGCTCAAGAATCCGTCCGAGAGGGCCAGGCGGTCGTAGACCAGCGCGAAAGGACTGAGGATGTAGAGAAATCCCGCGACCACACCGGCTCGCGAGCCAAAGAGACGGGTCGAAAGCAGGACGGTGAAGCCCAATGTCGCCGCACCCACCGCCGCAGCGATCGCGCGAGCGGCCAGCAGCCGATCGTCGAACGGAAGGGCCAGTCCGTATGACGCGACCGCGAGAAGACGGCCCGCGGCCACCGGGCGCAGGATCCGGCCCTCTTCGAAGAGACGTTCAGCCCATTGGATGTGAACAGCCTCGTCCAGAAACATCGGGAGGACGCTGAGGCTTCCGATGCGGGTCAGGACATAGAGAGAACCAAGCAGGCAGATAACCCAGATGGGCCATCTGCCTCCTTTCTTCAAGGACTCTCCCCTCCCATTCGACACTGGGATCACCGTCGGCCCGCTAGTGTCCCTTTCTCCAAGGATTTGCCCCCTATTTCTTCTTCTTCGGAGCGGGAGCCGCCGCCGCGGGCAGAATCGTGTCGGGAGGAAGCGGCTTGCGCGGGAAGAGTTCGTCGCGA
>JAENWE010000448.1 GCA_016650185.1 Vicinamibacteria bacterium
GCCGCAAGGATCTCGAAGCAAAAAGTAAATCAAGAGAAGCCTGGGAAATCCCGCCACAGAAGCTCTGAAACCAGCCGTCTGCTGATTTCAGCGATTGGGCGAAAGATCCTTGAGCCACACTCGATGCATCGGATCGCATCAGGGCCGAATCGTCCGCCCTGAACGTGGTCTTCACCGCGTCGAACCCCTGGGTGTCCCCCAAGGTGTGCTCCAAGGGTCTTTGCAAAACCTAAGTTCTTGCAGGTTTTCACGAAGGCCGTCACCAAGTTTTCACGGTAAAGAAGTCTGGAGCGCTAAAGCAACACCATGCCACGTCGCGGCACCGTACCCAAGCGGGATGTCCTCCCCGATCCTCTCTACAATTCGACCCTGGTCACGAAGTTCGTGAATTGCCTGATGTCCGACGGCAAGAAATCGACCGCCCAGCAGATCATGTACGGCGCATTGAAGGCCATTCATGAGAAGACGCAGGACGATCCGCTCAAGCTCTTCAAGAAGGCGGTTGAGAACGTGAAGCCGACGCTCGAGGTCAAGAGCCGTCGCGTCGGTGGTTCGAACTACCAGGTTCCGATCGAAGTGAACCCCAACCGCCGGAACTCGCTGGGGATCCGCTGGATCATCTCCTACGCGCGCCTGCGCTCGGAACGGGGCATGGTCAACAAGCTCTCGAATGAACTCCTGGACGCATCCAATCTCCGTGGCGGCGCCATGAAGAAGAAGGACGACGTCCACAAGATGGCGGAGGCCAACAAGGCCTTCGCTCACTATCGCTGGTAAAGCGACCTCCCTATCTTAGGAACCTGAGACAAGAATCGTGCCTCGTATTATCTCGCTCGAAAAGACCCGGAACATCGGGATTGCTGCGCACATCGACGCGGGCAAGACCACCACGACCGAGCGCATTCTTTTCTACACCGGCGTCAACTACAAGATCGGCGAAGTCCACGACGGCACCGCCACCATGGACTGGATGGAGCAGGAGCAGGAACGCGGCATCACCATCACGTCCGCCGCGACCACGTGCTCCTGGCGTGAACACCGGATCAACATCATCGACACCCCTGGCCACGTCGACTTCACCGCCGAGGTCGAGCGCTCGTTGCGCGTCCTCGACGGAGCGGTGGCGGTGTTCGATGCGGTCTCGGGAGTGCAGCCCCAGTCCGAAACCGTGTGGCGTCAGGCGGACAAGTACAACGTTCCCCGTATCGCCTTCATCAACAAGATGGACCGCGTGGGCGCCGATTTCCAGCACTGCATCGACATGATGATCGATCGGCTCTCCGCCAAGACCCCGGTGGCCATCCAGTTGCCCATCGGAGCCGAGGAAAAGTTCGTCGGAGTGGTCGATCTGGTGGAGATGAAGGCGTACCGGTATCCCGACGAGACCATGGGCGCCGAGTACCAGACCGAAGAGATCCCCGCGGACATGCTGGCCGCCGCCAAGGTCGCGCGCGAGCATCTGATCGAGAAGGTCTCCGAGATCGACGATCACCTCACCGAGAAATACCTGAACGGCGAAGCAATCAGCATCGCGGAACTCAAGGCGGGGATCCGCAAGGGCACGATCGCGCTCAAGCTCTTCCCGGTGGTGTGCGGCACCGCGTTCAAGAACAAGGGCGTTCAGCCCATGCTCGATGCGGTCATCGACTATCTGCCTTCGCCTCTCGACATCCCGGCCACGGTGGCCATCGACCCCGACACCCGCGAGCCGATCGAGCGAAAGACCACCGACGACGCGCCCTTCTCGGCTCTCGTCTTCAAGATCATGACCGACCCGTTTGTCGGCCAGCTTGCCTTCATCCGGGTGTACTCGGGCTCGATGAAGACGGGCGACACGCTTTTGAACGCCACCAAGGGCACCCGCGAGCGCATCGGCCGTCTGGTCAAGATGCACGCGAACAAGCGCGAAGAGATCAAAGAGATCTACGCGGGCGACATCGCGGCCGCGATCGGCCTCAAGAACGTGGTCACCGGCGACACCATCTGCGACAGCGCCAAGCCCGTCCTGCTTGAAGCCATCGTGTTTCCCGCCCCCGTTATCTCGCTTGCGGTCGAGCCCAAGACCAAGACCGACCAGGAGAAGATGGGTCAGGGTCTGGGCAAGCTCATGCAGGAAGACCCGACCTTCAAGGTCGAGAGCGACCCCGAGACCAATCAGACCAAGATCTCCGGGATGGGCGAACTTCATCTTGAGATCATCGTGGACCGTCTCCGTCGCGAGTTCGGGGTCGAAGCCAACGTGGGCAAGCCCCAGGTCGCCTACCGCGAGACCATTCGCAAGAAGGCGCTCGCCGAAGGCAAGTGGATCAAGCAGAGCGGCGGCAAGGGGCAGTACGGCCACTGCAAGATCGAATGCGAGCCGGCTCCCGGACAGGGATTCGTGTTCGAAAACGACCTGACCGGCGGATCGATTCCGAAGGAATACATCAAGCCCATCGAGATGGGTATCAAAGAAGCGCTTGAACGCGGCATCCTGGCCGGCTTTCCGATGGTCGACGTCAAGGTTCGGCTCTACGACGGCAGTTATCACGATGTCGACTCCAGCGAGATGGCGTTCAAGCTCGCGGGTTCACTGGCTATCCAAAACGGCGCCCGCAAGGCCGATCCCGTGATTCTCGAGCCCATCATGAGGGTGGAAGTCGTCACCCCAGAGGAATACACCGGCGTCGTTTCCGGCGACATGTCGTCGCGCCGGGGCCATCTTCAGGGTCAGACCTCCCGCGGGGGCACCAACCTCATCAACGCCCTGGTGCCTCTCTCCAACATGTTCGGCTATTCCACCGACCTCAGGTCACGAACCCAGGGCCGGGCGACCTACACGATGCACTTCGAGAAGTACGAAGAAGCGCCTCGCAACGTCGCCGAAGAAGTCATCGCCAAGTCCTCGGGCAAGGCGCAGCGCACCACCTAGATCCCTCCAGAACCAAAGAACCGGCCCACTCAACTTTTTAGAAGCAATCTCAGATAGATCCTCAGGAGCAAAACCATGGCTAAGGAAAAATTTGACCGCAGCAAGCCCCACGTCAACATCGGGACGATCGGTCACGTCGATCACGGCAAGACCAGCTTGACCGCGGCGATCACCAAGGTGCTGGCCGGTCAGAACGCCAAGAACTCGTTCAAGGCCTACGACCAGATCGACAACGCTCCCGAGGAGCGGGAGCGCGGCGTGACCATCAACGCCTCGCACGTCGAGTACGAGACCGTGAACCGTCACTACGCGCATGTCGACTGCCCGGGTCACGCGGACTACATCAAGAACATGATCACCGGAGCCGCGCAGATGGACGGCGCCATCCTGGTGGTCTCGGCCGCGGACGGCCCCATGCCCCAGACCAAGGAGCACATCCTCCTCGCTCGTCAGGTCGGCGTGCCCTCCATCGTGGTCTTCCTCAACAAGTGCGACCTGGTTGACGATGCCGAGCTCCTTGACCTCGTCGAGCTCGAGGTCCGCGAACTGTTGAAGCACTACGGCTTCCCGGGCGATGACATCCCGGTGGTCCGTGGTTCCGCGGTCAAGGCCCTGGACGGTGACGGCAAGGATGAGGGCGCCGCGCCCATCCAGAAACTGATGGAAGAGGTCGATCGATACATTCCGCTTCCCACTCGCGAGATCGACAAGCCGTTCCTGATGCCGATCGAGGACATCTTCACCATCTCCGGCCGAGGCACCGTCGCCACCGGCCGCGGCACGGTCGTCACCGGGCGCATCGAGCGCGGCGTCGTCAAGGTCAACGAGACGGTCGACATCATCGGCATCCGTGAGCTTAAGCAGACCACGACGGTCACCGGCGTCGAGATGTTCCGCAAGCTGCTCGACGAGGGTCGTGCGGGTGAGAACGTCGGCCTGCTGCTTCGTGGCACCAAGCGCGAGGACGTCGAGCGCGGCATGGTCATCATCAAGCCTGGCACGACGACGCCGCACACCGAGTTCGAGGCCAACGTCTACATCCTGTCCAAGGACGAGGGCGGGCGGCACACGCCGTTCTTCAACAACTACCGCCCCCAGTTCTACTTCCGCACCACGGACGTGACCGGGGTCGTGACCCTTCCCGAGGGCACGGAGATGGTCATGCCTGGTGACAACACCGAGATGAAGGTCGACCTCATCCAGCCGATCGCCATGGAGGAGGGGCTGCGCTTCGCTATCCGCGAGGGCGGCCGCACCGTTGGCGCCGGTCGGGTGACGAAGATCATCAAGTAAGAAGAGCTGGTCCAAGCACTAGCTCTACCCGTCAAGGCGGATTCGCCAAAGCCGCAGACGCTGCGGCATACTGTGGCGAATTGTTCGGCTGGCCGGCCGGCCTGCAGGTCTGTACCTTCGACCCGCGGGTGATCGGTCGCCTGAGCCGTGCGCCCGGGGGCCTCGCCCCTGGGCCGCAGGAGAACCGATCCCAACGACGTCGTTCCGGCTCGGACTATGTGCTGGACATGCGACACACCCGACCGCGGGGGTCGGAGCCCACAGGGGTGATCCCGGGAGACCGGGCCACCTGCCGAGAGCCGTACGAAGAGAAGGAACGAGTAGACGCCATGGCGGGACAGAAGATCCGCATCAGGCTCAAGGCCTACGACCACGAGGTCATCGACTCGTCGGCGCGCAAGATCGTCGACACGGTGA
>JAENWE010000449.1 GCA_016650185.1 Vicinamibacteria bacterium
GCGACCCCATCGTAAGTATTCTTGATGAGAACGCCGGCCGCCGCTTTCAAGAGGCGTACGTGGCCGCGCTGGTTGTCGATGGTGACCCGGCCCAGGATGTTCTGGATGTCGACATCACCCTGGTTGTTGAGATGAACCTCGCCCTTGACGTCGTCGATGCGCAGATCCGAGTGCTCGCCGTCACTCATGAGGTCGCCCGCGATGGACCGGGCCTGCATGTCCGCGAATTTCAGATTGGTGGTCAGGGCGGCCAGATCGACGGCGGTCAGGTTGCCGTGAGAGATCTCGACCCTTGAGGGCGCCATGAGCCTCTCCACGTGAGCGTCGCCATACTCAACCTCGACCCGACATCCGAGGGTGGCCGAGACCACCTCCAGATTGCCGTGCCGGTTCCTCGCGTTGCATTCGCCGGTCACGTCGACCACGCGCATCAAGTCGAACTCGCCGGACACGTCGACCGCCTTCGCTCCTTCGACCACTATCCGCCCGTGCCGATTGGTGATCCGGGTGTCGAGCGGGGTGGGCGTATCGATTTCGATATGGGTTCTGACCCGATAGTCGGCCCGTGGATCTCGGGTGGTGGAGATCTTGAGGAGACTCCCCTCCCGGCTCACCACCAGCTTCACTTTTTCCGAGATGGCCTCGGCGCTCTCGGATCTTCGGGTGAAGACTTCCTTGCGAAGGCCCACGCCGATCTCCGCCTTGGGGTCAGTCGTCCGTCGGACCGTCACGTCCCCGAACTCGTTCGAGATTTCTATCCCGGTGACCCCGGCGGGGTTGGTGGTCTGGCTTTCCGTGAAGTCGTGCGAGGGACCCCTGAACCGCGTAATCCCGGAGAAAGGGAACTCTCCGTCAATCTGAATGTTCCGGAAGCCGTCGAAGCCTCCGTCGTTCATCACCGACCGGGTGACGCTGATGCCTTCGATGACCAGTCCAAAGGACACGATCATGAAGAAGAGGACGACCTTGCGGAACTTCATTCGGCGCCTCCGCTGCGACCCGAAGACGCGGTGGCGGCCATGATTTCCGCCACTCCCCAGACCACCAGGAAACCGGGCCAGATCTTCTTCAGGAGTGGAATGGCCTCGACCAGGCCGAGGTTGGACAGCAGGAACACGAGACCGACGGTGGCGAGGAAGACACCGAAGCCGAACGCCTCCGGGGAGAACCCGCGGTTCACTGCCGGCTCCCGAACAGCGACCCGCGGAGCAAGGCGATGCCCGCCGCGATCAGCAGCAAAGGCCACAGCTTCGCGATCCAGGCGAAACGAAACACGCCCAGATTGTTGAGAAGCATCAAGCCGCCCATGACCACCAGTGACCAGCCCCACAGCTGGTTGGACGCAGGCTCATCCTCGGCGCTCACGCCTGAGAGCGACTGAAGGTTGATCCGTTCAGCCGATCGGTAGGCCTCGATCATGTTGTAGAAGATGATGAACGGGATCAGGAGGCCGAAGAAGGCCCCGCCGTGGTCCTCGGCGACGATAAACACGCACGAGGCAAAGGCGGAGAAGAACGCCAGAGCCTTGCCGATCTCGCCGTTGTAGAGGTGTCCGAAGCCTGGGAACAGGGAGAGAAAGGCGGCGAGGGCCGGGCTTCGCCTCTGGGTCGAGCCCTGAGACGAAGGTCTGATCCTGGGGGCTGAAGGGGCCGGCGGGGGTGGAATTGGGGTGGCGAGTCCGTCTTCGGTTCCGACAACATTCTCTTCCATGGCTGCGACCTCTTCTAGGGTTTTTTGGGGCTTTGAGGCCCATTTACCGGGCCTTCGGGACCTGGGTCCCGGGGCGAGGCTTTGGGGTCTCTGGAATCCAATACGGCATCGGGAGCGGCTTTGTTCTTTTGAACGTCGTTATCGGCCGGAGGGGCCGAATTGACGTAGTCGTCGAGGGTTTGGCTCAATTCCTCGGTTCGGCCCTCCACGGTTCCGATGGCCAAGGCCTTCAGGACTCTCAGGTCCTCCAGGAGCCGTTCACCCCGGCTGCGCCAGCGCGACATCGTGGCGCCCATCCGATCCATCTGCTCCGAAGCCGCCGCGTTCAGGCCGGGGTGAAGTTCGACGGCGCCCATGGCCACGCCCAGGCACAAAAGGACAATGCCCGCCCGCCTCTGCGTCCTGGAAACGCCCTCGAGCGAGAAGGAGAGCGCCGGGCGAGTCGACCTCACCCCGACGATTTCCAGAGGGGCCTCGATCAGGGGGCGGGAAGGCGCTTCAAGCAGGGTTTTCAGATGGAAGTCCACCAAAGAACATTCCCGGCAATCCCGGAGATGCTGCGTGACGTCTTCCGCCAGGGGCTCAGAGAGGCCGCCCTCCCGATAGTCGGAAAGAAGTTCCCGCGGACGCCGGCATTCTGAGCGGGGGATCGGAAGTCTCGTGAGGGCGGCGATCTGCTCCATCCGCGCCCGGTGAACCAGGTGGCGCGCCCGATCCTCGGACGCCCCAAGGGCCACGCCAAGGTCCTCATAGGTGGCTCCCCAGGCATTCAGAAAGAACAGCAGGATGGCCGACTCCTTGGGGTCGCTGGATTCCAGCCGGGTGGGACGCGGCCGGTCTCTCTTCGTCCATTCGGCCAGGCCCAGGCGCCGCAGCAGAGCTTCTGCGTAGGGAGACTTGAGCCGGCTCTTCCGAACGTCCTTGAGAAGGTCTCTGGCCAGGGCAAGCGCTTTGGTCTCGTCGCCGCACAGATCGTATGCGCAGGTGTAGGCCAGGGTGTCGACGGGCGCAGTCTCCACCGAGATCGGCGCGGTCGCGTCCCGCCTTTGGCCGGCGAGCCAGGGTTCAAGAGCCACGTTCGTCAATCGACCGGCAGATTCCCCTCATGAATTGTCCAAACGCCACGTCTCAGCGAGAATACGCGTTTGCGGGTTGAGATTGTTCCCCTCCTCCACGGCAAAAGAACCCCTTGATGACACCCGCCCCTACCCTACAGGAATCGTGAAGAGCGCCTTCCGATTGACGTTTGGCGTCGCTCTCGCGGCGCTCCTGCTCTGGCTCGCGACCCGCGGCGTTGACTCGGCCGAGCTGGTTGCGGCCATGGCCCATGCCCGGCCCCTTCCCCTGATTCTGGTCGTGGTGATCACCGTGCTCATGTACGTGGTGCGAGCGATGCGATGGAGGCTTCTTTTCCCGCCGCTTCGCGACGCTTCGATCTTCGACCTTTTCGGCATCACGAACATCGGCTTCATGGCCGGCCTTTTCATCCCGCGCGCGGGCGAGATCCTGCGACCGTATCTGGCCGCTCGGCGGTACAAGGTGGGGGTGAGCGCCGGTCTCGCTTCGATCATCCTGGAAAGATTGATCGACCTGATCACCGTTCTGTTCTTGCTCGCCCTCTACATGTTCGTGCTCCCCCGGCCCGCCACCGAGCGGTCGGACGTCATCATGACCACGCTTCGAGCCGGCGCCGGACTGGTTTTCCTGGTGGCGCTTGCCGGATTGGTCTTTCTGGGCGCCCTGAGGGTCGAGGGTGGTCCGGCCAGGCGTCTGCTGGACTGGATCTTGGGCCTCCTGCCCAGGAGTCTTGGCATGAAGGTGCGCGGTCTGGTGGATTCCTTCATTTCCGGGCTCGATGTTTTCGGATCGTCTCCGGCGCAATGGGCGAGGCTCATGGCCGAGTCACTTTTGCTATGGGTCGGCATCGGCCTGATCGTGCACATGAACTCGATCGCTTTCGGCTTCGAAATCCCATTTCACTCCGCGTTTCTTATCATCGCGTTTCTGACTGTGGGTGTCGCCATCCCGACCCCGGGCATGGTCGGCGGATTCCACGCCTCCTACACCCTCGCCCTCACTGCCATCTATGGCGTGGATCAAGGCAGTGCGGTGGCGGCCGGTCTTGTCCTTCACGCGCTCCAGAGTCTCCCGGTGCTGATCCTCGGAATCGCCTTTCTCGGTCGCGAGGGCCTGTCCTTCGGCGGCATGCGGCAGCTCACCCAACGCGCCGAACCGTGAGAGTCCGGTAAGCTTGACCACAATATGCGGTGTCCCTTCTGCGAGAGCCTAGAAGATAAAGTTGTCGATTCTCGGGAGAGCAAGGAAGGGGAAGCTATCCGCCGTCGCCGAGAGTGTCTCAAGTGCGGGAAGCGGTTTACCTCGTATGAGCGGATCGACCAGGTTCCGCATCTAGTCGTCAAGAAGGACGGCCGACGCGAACGCTTCGATCGCAACAAGGTGATCGGCGGTCTCATGCGGGCCTGCGAGAAGCGCAGTGTTTCGATCAACGCGATCGAAGAGATGGCGGCCAAGGTCGAGCAAATGGTTCAGGAGAGCCCGGACCGAGAGGTCCCGACCGAGAAGATCGGTGAGTACCTCATGGAACGCCTGCGCCAGGTCGACAAGGTCGCGTTTGTTCGATTCGCCTCGGTCTACCGCGATTTCAAGGACGCGTCCCAGTTCATGTCGACCCTCAAGAACCTGCTGGATAACTAGTCGAGCGGCTTCAGGTCCTGCAGCATCGTGGGGATCAGTTCGGAAATGGTCGGATGGATGTGCATGGCCCGAGAGATCACACGCGACCGTTGCATTCGCCGAGCGCCCACACTCCGGGGAGATTCGTCCGGCACTGGTCGTCCACCGTGATGAACCCTCGCGCATCGGTGGCGATGCCCGCCGCGGCCACGCCGAGATCATCGGTGTTGGGTCTGCGGCCGACCGCGATCAGAACGTGGGAGCCTTCGACCTCCGTCGCGCCGTTCGCGCAGTCGGCACCGACCGAGACACCGGAGGGTATGCGCCGCAGAGCGATGCAGGAGGCGTTCAACCGGAAGGCGATACCCTCCGCCTCCAGCACTTTCTGAAGGGTAGTGGAGATGTCTTCGTCCTCCCGGGCGATCAGGCGGTCACCCTTTTCGAGTACGGTCACCCGGCTGCCGAAGCGCCGATACATTTGGGGCTATTCGACCTCCGCGATGGTGAGCGCGAAGCGCGCGTCCGTGTCCACCCACTGGGACCGTGCGGAGAAACCGCAGCGCGCCAGGAGGCGGGTCACTTCCATGGGCTCATACTTGTATGAACTCTCGGTCCAGATGCGGTCGCCCTCGCGCAGAGTCAGGTCCACGCTCGCCCGGGGGATGAGAATGCGCTGGGCCTTTGTGCTCACAAGGTGCATCTCCACCCGCGACTCCTTCTTGTTCCACAAGGCCTCGTGTCGAAAGCCGTTCAGGTCGATGCTCGCGTCCAGTTCGCGGTTGAGGCGCAGGAGGAGGTTGAGGTTGAACGCCGCGGTTACGCCGAGCGGGTCGTCATAGGCGAGCAGGAGCGTCTCTTCCGGCTTGCGCAGATCGGCGCCGAGCAACAGGCGGTCTCCGGCCCTCAGAGTGGCTCGCATGCCGCGCAGGAATGAGATTGCCGCGTCGGGGTCGAAATTGCCGATGTTGGAGCCAAGAAAAAGAACCAGAGTGCGGCCGCCGACACGCGCCTCCTTCGAGACCTGTCTCAGGCCAGACTCGTAGGTCGCTTCGTGGGCCACGATGCGCAACGATTCGAAACCGCTCAGGCCGCGAGCTGCGGTGGCGAGTGCCGCGCCCGACACGTCAACCAGATGGAGTTCTACGCCGGTTTTGGCAGGAAGGCCGGCGGCCAGCAGGGTCGCGAGTTTCTCGCCGTTGCCGGGCCCCAGTTCCACCAGCCGATCGCCCGCGGTCGATTTTCCAAGGATGGCGGGAGCGTGTTTGGCCAGAAGCGCCAGCTCGGCCCGAGTCACCCGATACCAGGGCAACTGGCAGATGGCGTCGAAGAGCGCCGAGCCGAGGGCATCGTAGAAGTAGCGTGAGGGAAGCTGCCTCGGCGTTTGCGAGAGGTAATATCGGACGTCGTCGGCGAATTCCTGGGTGGCCGCTGCCGGATCGGTGGAACGTACGGACACGCGCGCATGGGCTGTTCTCATCAGACTCTCCCTTCGGCGGACCCGTCGTCCACGCAACGGAACGTTGCGTACACGTAGGGATATCGCGCTCTAAACCAATTGCGGAATGAGGGACGCAGCAGCTCGCGCGCGGTGGCGGGCGATGCGCCTTTCATCACGAAATGCTCACCGTCAAAGAAATCGGCGGAGTATTCAGGGTAGGACGGCAGCGGCACGAATCCTGGAAACGGGGCGAAAACTGAGCTTGTCCACTCCCAGCCGTTGCCCATCAGGTCTTCAATGCCCCAGGCACTCGCCCCCTCCGGGTGGGAACCGGCGGGTTCCGGGTCCCAGTTCGAGAAATCGAACACGCCATGGCGCGACGTTGGCTGGTCATCGCCCCAAGGGTATCGGCGTTCATCCCCGTCCGGCGAGCCGAAGGCGGCGCGCTGATACTCCGATTCGGTCGGCAACCGCAGGCTGCGCCAGCGCGCGAAGGCCGAAGCCTCGGCCTGGCTCACGTAAACCGGCCACGAAGGCGGCAAGGCGATGAGCTCGAACAGGCCTCGCCACCACCAGCGACCACCCTCGGATGCCCAGAAGGGCGGGTGAGTGATCTTCTCCGCGTTCACCCACGCCCAGTCCTCGGGCCGCCACCAGCGCTGGTCGCGGTAGCCGCCGTCCTCCACGAAGTCCATGAAGCGCTCGTTGGTGACGTTGTGCCGCTCCATCCGAAACGCCTTCACCGGCACCGTGCACGCAGGCCGCTCGTTATCCCAGCTGAACTCTTCCCTCGCCGGGTCGACGCCCAGGGTCGCGTCTCCCGCGCCCACGTTCACCCACGCGTGAGGCGGAGGGACTCCCCCCGTGTTCGGCCGATAGGCCGGAGGGCGGCGCTTCACGTCGTAAGGCAACTGGTGCCACATGTACAGAAGCGTTTCCTGATGCATGGCCTCGTGTTCGGGGATGCAGAACGCGGCCTCGGCCCGTTCGAGCAGGGGGTTTCCCGGCTGTTCGATATCGCCGTGCTCCAGAGCGTCGAGGATCTGGCGGTCAGCCTCCGAGGCCAGAGCTCGAACCTCTGTCCGCGTCGGCCACTTCGGCTGTCGTTCCGTTCCGCCGCTCACTGACGAGGAGAGCGACTCGTGAGGATCGATGCCGCGCGCAAAGAGCGCCTCGAACTGCTCATCGATGCCGGGCCGTCCCAATCCGCGCTTGACCAGGGTGTTGAAACTGAAGATCGGGAGGTGGCCCTCGTAGAACACGATGGGCAGGCGGAGGGAGATTGGGCGCGCGTAGTAGGCCTCATCCTCGATCAAGTCGAACAGTGCCTTCGATCGTGCACGGCTTCGCTGATACCAGTCGATCAGTCGCTGGCGGTCCAGCGCGCGCCCGCTCGATGATGGGCGGGCAGGCGAAACGTGTGGCATCCCAATCATGAAGGACCGAGGATATTGCATGGCGTGCGAACGAGTTGCCCTGGGTCCTCACCTCCTCGTCGGCTGCGGATCGGACGGCCGACGCGGTCAGCGCCCGGGCGGCTTGGGAGGCCCGGGCGGCCTGGGCGGCGCCCAGCCGATAGCGGCCTCAGCACTCAGGCCGAATTCGCGCACGCAGCGTTTGCGCAACTCCGGCAGCGGGTAGAAGGTCCCTCGCCACACGATGCCTCCGCGGACGAGAGCCAGCAGGGTCGACCAGGCGATCACACCGCCGAGGGTGACCGCAGCGAACGGGGCCACGAGGCCTTCAAGGCCGCTGCCGCCCGACATGCGACGCGCGGAAGCCGCGACGAGAAGAATGGGCAGCAGGGCGGTTATGAACGCGAGAGGTTTGGTAGCGACGTCATGGCCTTCTCGACACCCGCGCCTTCATTCCGACAGGGAACGATCACGCTGACCCTGGGCCAGTCTTCAAGCATCGGGCTGTCCCACTCCCGCAGGGTTGGAAATCGAAGCCTGAAGGCCAGGAGCCGCCAGACCAGAGCCAGGTTGAACACGATCAGCAGGCCCAGGGCTATGCCGTAGGCGATTCCCAGGCTCAAACAGGTTCCTGACTCGCGCGCCGCTGCGCGTCCTGCATCGTCTGGAACAGGGTCCCGGTTTCGAAGTCGTCGACCTCGATCACCTCCCGTCCGAGCTTTCTGGCCATGGCCACAACCATCGCCTCATCGCCGCTTATCACCGACATTCGATAGGCCTCTGCGATGTCCGCATCGGGAAGCTCGGCGAGAGTTTCCGCGTCGAAGAGTCCTTCGCGGCGGGCGACGGCGATTTTCCTCTCCAGGGGCGCCGCCCTGGCCAGGCTCGTGAATGCGGAGTCGAGGGCGGTCAGGGGGTCGTGGGGCGAGCCGAGCGAGATGCCCGAGGTGAGAACGTCGCGCGCGGCCCCCGGTTGCATGTGGGTGTCGACCACCGTATCGAGATCCACGTCTTGGGGCCCACGAGTCAGCGGATTGAATCGCGCCCACCAAAGCGCCGGCCCTCGCAGCAGGAGGCGAAGCACCGGCGTGTCGAACTCCCGAAGGAGAGAAACGAAGGCGGCATCGGCTCGAAAAAGGCAGGCGGCAACCGAAGCGCGGACCAACGGGTCCTCCGCTTTGCGCCCTTCCGCCTCCGCGCGTCGCACCGCACAGATGCCGAGGAACAGGGACGAGAGGACATCCGCCAGCCGTCCGTTCGCATGGCCCCGACGTTTGAGGGCGGGGCCGTTGACGAGGAGGGTCAGGTCGGCGAGGGCCGCGAATCGGAGCGCGGCCCAGGACAGCCGGCGCTTTTCGGATTTGAAAGTCCCACGCCAGGACGAGGCAGAGGTGAGGAGTCCGCGGGTGATCTCGGCCAGAGCCAGACGGCACTGGGTCCAAACCGAGAAGAAGATGTGCCGGTAGATCGACACCGCCGCGCCGAGCACGAAGCCGGTTTCAATGGCCTTCAGATGCTTGAGCGCGTGGGGGTGCCCGCGCAGGACACCCTGTCCGAAGATGATGAGGGTGCGCGTGAGGATGTTGGCGCCCTCCACCGTGATTTGAATGGCTGAGCCCTCGAGGGCCATCAGCAGGGGATTCTTCGGGCCTCGGCACAGGGCCGCGCCCCCGAGGACGTCCATCGCGTCCATGACCGCGCGCCGGGTCATCTCGGTCTGCTCATGTTTCGAAATGGCCGAGATCACCGACGGCCTGTGCCCTGCCATGACCGCGCCGGCCACGAAGATGCGGGCCGCGTCGCTCAGGTAGGCGCTGACCAGGATCGAGGAGATCTTCTCCTTGATGCCTTCGAACCGGGCGATCGGCATGCCGAACTGATGCCGCGCCTGGGCGTAAGCCGTAACCACGCGCGCGATTCGTTTCATGCCCCCGGCCGACTGGGCGGGAAGGGACAGGCCACGTCCGGCGGAGAGCGCCTCCATGAGCATTTCCCAGCCACGGCCCGCCCCGGATGGTCCGCCGATGATGGCGCTCGAAGGGACGATTACGTTCACACCTTCGGTCGGTCCGTTCGGGAAAGCCACGCCCATGGCATCGTGCCGCCGACCCACGACCGCGCCGGCCAAAGATGTTTTCACCAGCACACAGGTGATGCCGGGCTTCGGGCCTTGACCCAGAAGATCCTGCGGATCCTCGAGCACCACCGCGAGGCCGAGGACGGTGGCGATGGGCGCGAGAGTGATGTAACGCTTGCGCCAGTTGAGCACGATCTTCAACTCGCCGTCGTCGCCGCGGAAAACTCGTCCGTGAGACACGATCGAGGCAGCGTCGGAGCCCGCGCCCGGTTCGGTGAGGGCGAAGGCGGGCATCTCATCGCCTTTGGCCAGCGCCTCGAGATACTCTCGCTTCTGCTCATCGGTGCCATGGCGCTCGATCAGTTCGCCGGGGCCGACGGAGTTCGGGATGAGCACCGCCACCGAGAGTGGCATGGAGTGCGAGGCCAGCTTCCCCACGATCGCGGTCAGGCCGAGGGCGGAGAAGCCGCGGCCGCCCCGCTCAACCGCGAGGGTCAGGCCGAAGAACCGTTCCTTCTTCAGAATCTCCCAGGCCGTGATCGGCAGATCCATCATTTCCTGGCCGAGCCACGGATTGACCGCGCGACACACCGCCTCGCACGGACCATCCAGGAATGCTTGCTCGGCCACGCTGAGCGCGGGATAGCTCTCCCTCAAAACCGCGTTCCAGTCGAGGCGGCCGCTGAAAAGGCTTCGCTCCAGCCAAACCGTGCCCGCCTCCAGGGCCTGACGCTCAGTATTGGAGATCTTCGGAGCGAAGCGGTCGAAGAGCATGGAGGGCGTCCTCCTGCCTACCTGCGGCCCACGAGGCCGGCGTCGAAGAGCCGAAGGTCCACGCGTGAGTAGGTCTTGATCGCGGCCGGAGGGGCGATTCTGGCGTGGGGAACTTGGACCAGGTGAGTAGGGATCTCCCACAGATCCTCCTCGGAGGTCATCCATCGAAGACGGTCGAACCTCGCGAGATTCACCGGTCGGGAGTAGGCGCGGAGTGATTTTTCGCGCCGAAGATTGAAGTACGACTCGAAGTAGGTCATGACCAGCTCACGGATGGAGCGGTACACGGGCTCGCGGAAGCGTAGTCCCGAATAGTTCGAACGGCCGATGGCGCCCCACCCGTGCTCGCCTTTAAATACCGCGAGCACATGGTCGTCGTCCTGGTCAGCCTCGAGATCCAGAATCAGGGGAGGCCGGCCTTGAACTCGCAGAGCCGCGGCCGCGAATAGCGCGCCGTCCATGCACTGACAAAGGCCGTCGCGCAGGACCCGCCGGGGCGAGCGAACCTTGCCTCCCTTCGTGTCGTAGAGCAATTGGGTATCGAGGAATTCCTGAATCCGGAAGGCGGGAGTGAGCGACGCCAGCAGCCCGTTTTCGGAACGCGTCAGGTCGAACGGCGGCAATCCTGAGGCCCTCATGACTCCTCTAACGATACGCGAGAGTCAGGGGACGGGCGGGTGGGAGCCCCGTCCTAGACGCTCTTCCAGAAATGCGCCCGAGAATTCTGGTCACCCTGGTTCCAGAAGAAGACCCGCAAGACTCCGGCGAAGGAAATCGAAATGGCGCGCAAGCGCTACCGCGAGATCGGAGGAAAGTGATGAAGAAGAACGTCCAGGGGTCGCCGGTCGAACCGGAACAGACGCGAGCTTGTTGCGCCTACGCTCAATGGTACAGTAATGGTATGCAGACAACCATTGACGCTGCCGGAAGAATTGTCATTCCAAAGGCCCTTAGGGATCGCTTGGGCCTGATTCCTGGCGGGACCATCGAACTCCGAGAGCGAGACGCCTTTCTCGAGATCGAGGCAACACCCACGCCCATGAAACTGCGATCCGGCAAGCACGGCCTGGTCGCTGTGCCAGACTCCGGTTTGCCGCCGTTGACCGACGACATGGTTCGGGACGCGATGGAGCGAACGCGGCGATGATTGCCCTCGATACGAGCGTAGTCGTCGCGGCGTTCGCCTCCTGGCACGAGGCGCACAGGAGCGCCGCTTCATGCCTCGCCCAGCAACCCCGCATCCCCGCGCACGTGATGCTGGAGACCTATGCGGTTCTGACTCGCCTGCCCCCGCCGCATCGGGCGCCTTCCGATCTGGTGGTCGCGTTCCTCAAGCAGCGTTTCAAAGCCGCCCCGCTCACCCTGCCCGGAACGGCGCAGGCCTCCCTCTTGGAGCAGATCTCGGCATCAGGTCTCACAGGAGGCGCCATCTACGATGCCCTTATCGGCGCCACGGCTCGACATGCCGGGGCAACGCTGATCACCCGCGATCTTCGTGCGGCCCGCGCCTACGATGTCGTTGGCGCGAAGTATGAGTATCTCGAAAAGTAAGGCTCCCCGCCCCCCGGCGGACTGGAAGGGACCGTCCACACGACAGTATCCGCTATCGGATGCGGGGGGAGGCGGGCGGTGCGGACCGACTCGACCTGACCCCTGTCAGCAACGCTCTGTTGCAGATCGTGCATTCGTTCCAACAGGCGGCGAAGGTGATCAGCCCCTTCCCGCCTTCCGGGACGGAATACCGTCCCGTGGACAGGAGTGCCCCAGGGCAGGCTGCGCGCTCTGTTTCCTTCTGGCGCGCAGACTCCTGGCCGCACGATGCCTATTCGCGGGCCCGGCCGGCTTCCCGCAGCAGCTTCCCCATCCCCTCGAAGAGCGCCGCCAGCCCGTCCGCGGCCTCGGGCGGGGCCTCGATGGCGAGCCCCCCATCGGCGCGACGTTCCACCCTGAGTTGCGACAGCCATCCCCGGAGCTCGCTCGGGGGATGGAGCCGGCCTCGTTCGGCCTCGGGCGCCGGACCAATGCCAAAGGCGCCAGCCTGGAGTGTCGCCGCGGACCCCAGCTCGTCGGCAGGAGCGCCCCCGCCCTCGTCGGCGGCTGCCACGAGAGCGTCGGTCTCCCGTTCGGCCGAGGCCTGTTCTTCGGGTGAGACCTCGTCCACCACCGGCTCCGGGGCCCTTGCGGGCTCGACGATCCTCTCCAGACGGGAGAGGAAGGACGCGGAGCGCTCGAACCGCACCTCATTCGAGTCCCCATCGAAGAGCCCGGAAAAGAACGCCCTCTTGTCGGCGACCAGGCCGGCGATCCGCTCCTCGATGCTCGATTGGGTCAC
>JAENWE010000450.1 GCA_016650185.1 Vicinamibacteria bacterium
CGCCTCCAGCCGTCCCTGCGAGATCTCGGCCTGGTAGGGGGTGTACTGCGTGTACCAGCCGGGATTCTCGAGGATGTTGCGGCGGATGACCGGCGGGGTGTGGCAGCCGGCGTAACCCATACCGATGAAGGAGCGCCAGGTCTGATTCAATTCGGCGATGGCGGTGAGTTTTTCGAGGAGTTCGCTCTCCGAAAGAGGTCTCGGCAGATTGAGAGGCCTGCGAAGATGGATGGAGGGAGGAACGGTCTCCTCGATCAGCGCATCGAGCGACGCGGCGCCGAGCACGTCCAGCATCGCCGAGCGGTCCGCTTCGGAGGGTCCGACGTGCCTTCGGGAGAAGGTGTCAACGGGCGAGAGATCAGAGAGCTTCATTCCAGTCAATGGCCGCTCTTGACGAAGGCGTCATACTCCTCGGCGCTCATCAGGGCGGACACCTCGGCGGGGTCTTTCACCTGAACCTCGATCATCCAGGCCGATCCGTAGGGATCCGCATTGACCGACTCCGGCTTCTTCTGAAGCTCGTCGTTCACCGCGGTGACCTTCCCGGTGACGGGTGAGAAGAGTTCGGACACCGCTTTCACCGATTCGACGGTGCCGAAGCGGCCGCCCGAAGTCACCGCATCGCCGACTTTCGGCAACTCGACGAACACCACGTCTCCGAGTTGCTGTTGGGCGTGATCGGTGATGCCGATGCGGCCGGTTCGATCCGTAAGACGAACCCATTCGTGGTCCTTTGTGTAGCGCAGGTCATTGGTCAAGGCGTGTTCCTCAGTTGGTGATGGATGGATTCTAAAAAAAAGACTACCGGGCCCGCTTGTAGAAAGGCGTCTTCACGATCTCGGCCAGAACCGAGGCGCCGCGGATTTCGATACCCAAGGGCGACCCCACCGCCGCGTTTGCGGCCGGCACGTAGGCGAGGCCGATGTTCTTCTCCAGGAACGGGGCCATCGAGCCAGAGGTCACGACCGAGACCGGCGAGCCTGCGACCAGAACCGGATAGCCGTGCCGCGCGATCCCGCGCTCCTTCATCTCGAAGCCCACGAGTTTCCGGGCCGGCCCGTTGGCTCTTTGCTCGGCAAGAATGGCGCGCCCGTTGAAGTCGCCCTTGTGCGGCTCGACGCAGACGATCCAGCCCAGCCCGGCCTCCACCAGGGTCGTGGTCTCATCGATGTCGTTCCCGTAAAGACACATCTTCGCCTCGAGCCGCAGGGTGTCGCGCGCGCCCAGGCCGGCCGGGACCAGGCCGTGGCCCGCACCCGCGGACATGAGGGCATCCCAGAGGGCGGGAGCGTCCGCGGAAGGCACCATGATCTCGAAGCCGTCTTCACCGGTGTAGCCGGTGCGCGCGAGGGTCGCGGAAAGCCCGCTCAGAGTACCGGTGGTGAACTTGTAGTAGCCGACCGATGCGAGGTCTGAAGGGGTAAGGCCTTGAAGGATGGCCGCGGCCTTCGGCCCCTGGAGGGCCAGGAGCGCGAACTCGTCGCTCCGGTCGTTCAGGTCGCACCCGGTTGGACCCTGCGCCTGAAGCCAGGCCACATCCTTGGCCCGATTGCTGGCGTTGACCACAAGAAGATACCGCTCGGCGTTGAAGCGATACACGATGATGTCGTCGACCGGAGCGCCGGTCGGCATCGGCAGCGCTGAATACTGGGCGTGGCCGTCCTGGAGCTTGGCCACGTCGTTTGACGTCACCCGCTGGAGGAAGGCGAGAGCCCCGGGGCCGACGATGTCCACTTCGCCCATGTGAGAGACATCGAACAGACCGGCGTTGCTTCGGACCGCCAGATGTTCCTTGATGACTCCAAGGC
The DNA here is from genome assembly GCA_016650185.1 of Vicinamibacteria bacterium. GTDB lineage: Bacteria > Acidobacteriota > Vicinamibacteria > Fen-336 > JAGNNV01 > JAGNNV01. The sequence goes on from JAENWE010000450.1 coordinate 1,809, forward strand.
CCTTGCCGGAGTAGTCGATCGGCATGTCCCAGCCGCCGAACGACACCATTCGGGCGCCAGCGGCGATGTGCTGGGCGTGAAGGGGTGTTTTGAGTAGCAATGTCGTCTCCTGAAGAGGGAGTGAGGGCCAGACGCCAGGCCGACCGGAGGATCAGCCCGCGAGCTGCCGGATGGCCTCGCGCACGGAGGGATCGTCGGGAGCGTGGAGATACAACGACCGCAGGATCTTGAGCGCCTCTTCGCCCTTGGCCTTGCTCAGGTCAGCGAGGAGCCGCTGAACCTGGGGAACGGATGCGGGCGAGGTGACAAAGGCGCCCACCGGAGAGGAGCGAAGGGCGCGCCAGAGCACCTCGGTGGATTCGCGTGAATCCGGATCAAGGAACAACGCTTCGCTGGCCTCGGCGATGGCCCGACCAGGGCTGTCCGCTTCAAGATGGGCCCGGGCCCGGGCCAGGTGGGCTCTCAAGGCCTGGGCGGTCTCCTCGCGCGAGGGCCTGGGAGCGTCGGAGTGAAGGCAGGACCTGAGCCGCGACCGCAGCAGATTGGCGCGCAGAGCCCGGAGCTGCGCCGACGCTTCATCCATGCTGGGACGGTCGCCCGGATTCTTGGCGATCATCCGGTGGATCAGCGCGGCTACCCGGGTCGGGGTTTCGGGAGCCAGGCTGACCACGGGGGTGGTCGCCTCGGACACGATGTTGAAGAGGACCGCGTGAAGGGTCGCTCCACGGAAGGGCTTGAAGCCGGTCACGAACTCGAAGAAGACCGCGCCACAGGAAAAAACGTCCGACCGCGGATCGGCGGATTTGCCCGTCGCCTGCTCGGGACTCATGTAGTCCGGGGTGCCAAGAATGACGCCCTTGCGGGTGAGGGTCTGGTGAGTCTGCATACGAGCCAGGCCAAAATCCAGGATCTTGGTGATCCCAAGCTTGGTGACCATGATGTTCGCGGGTTTGATGTCCCGATGAACAACCCCCCGGCTGTGCGCATAGGAGAAGCCGTCGCACGCCTCCGCGAAGATCCTCAGCTTCTCGGTTATGGGTATGTCCGCGGACAATTCGATCAGGCGCCGCAGGTCCTCGCCATCGAGAAGCTCCATGGCCATGAAGAGCCGTCCTTCGGTCTCGCCCAGGTCGAAGACCTTGACCACGTGCGGGTGATCCATCCGCCCGATCGCCTCGGCCTCCCGCCGGAAGCGCTCCTGGATCTCGTCGCTCGCCCCTTCGAAGGGCAGAGTCTTGAGGGCCACGATGCGATCGAGAACGGTGTCCCGAGCCCGGAAGACCAGGCCCATGGCACCCTCGCCAAGTTTTTCCCCGAGTTCGTATCGTCCGAGACGCGTGGGATTCATTGAGATTTGTGGCTCGCCGGAACGAGCTTTGAACTTTCTCTAGGCTTTACTCGGTGTACCGGAGAAGGATGACGGACACGTTGTCCTTGCCTCCCGCCTCGAGGGCCGCAGCGATCAGGGCGGCGCAACCGTCGGCGAGCGAACCCTTCTCGTGGGCGACCATGATCGACTGGGTCAGACCGTCGTTGATCATCGAGTGGAGACCATCGGAACAGATGAGAACCAGGTCATCGTTCTGCAGGATCTGCTCGACGGCCTGGGGCTCGATGGTTTCCTTGGCCCCCACCGCCTTGGTGATGACGTTCTTCAGCGGGTGTCGCTCGATCTCCTCGACGGTGAGGATGCCTTCCGACCAGGCGGCGGTGACCCAGCTGTCGTCACGCGAGAGTTGGGAGAG
>JAENWE010000451.1 GCA_016650185.1 Vicinamibacteria bacterium
GGATAGCGGAACGTATTCTCGAGAAGTCGAACCCCATCGCTGCCGTACATGGCGGTGGTGTCCGCGATGGGCGAGCCGAGAGTCACGTCGCCCTCGGTCCGTTCATACGAGAAGTAGTTCGGGTACAAGATCCCGTGCTGTACGCCCAGGGTCTTGACCTTCGCGGCTCGAGCCACCGCAATGGCGGCTCGGCCCAGTCCGGAACTCTCCGCATACAGGCACACGAGCCGTGGATCCAGTTCGCGGAACGCCGCGTCGAACTCCAGCAAGGTCCGCGCGGCCCACGGGACCTGATGAAGGAGAGTGCGGGCCAGATCCTCGGCCGAGAGATCGACGAACGAGACTCCCCGATGTGAAAAGGCGTCGCTGAGGCTGGCGGCGCTTCGGAAACGGCGGTGAATCCTCATCGCGTTTCCAAACGCCTTGAGCGTTTTGGCCGCGAGCTTCGGGGTCACGAAACGATTGATGTGGACGTAGCGTTCGTCGGTGTGAATCCTGAACCGTTCCCGCCATTTGTCCCTGGTTGACCGGGTCCGGAACGTGCTCTGCGGCCCGATGCCCAGGGTTACGACCGGCAAGCCCCGTCGCTTCGCCCCGCTAAGCAGGAAGTCGAAGTAATGCTCATAGTCCTCGGCGGTTCCATCGGCGGCGGTTCGCGATCTCCAGAACGCGGCGTGGGAGACGAAGACCACGGAGTGAGGAACGAGACGCTCGCCGGCCCCGCCCGAGCCTTTGGTGGCCGTGGCGACCACTTTCGACGCCTCCAGCAGTCCGGAGGTCAAAGCCGACCGTTTGGGCGAAGGCGTCTCGCTTCGCCCCGCCCCGCCTTTGAATCCCACACCGCGCGCCGCGCAGAACCGCTGCGCCAAAAGCGCCTCGTCAAAAGTCAGGCCGTGGGTCTGAACTGCGTTCCCGCGGAGCGTTTCCACCACTCTTGCCACTGTCTCCAGAAACCTCACCCGGCGAACCGCGTCGGTGTTGTGGTGCAGATACAACTCCGCCCACCACCAAAGCGTCGTGTCCCGGTAACGGAGTGCGTCCTTGAGCGTCTGGCCCTCGGCGTCTGTGGCTTTTGTTCCAAACGCCTGAGTCCAGTCGGCGGCGGCCCGATAGAGCGGCATCTCCGGGTCGTCACCCAAAGCGTCCACCGAGCGAGTAAAGGGGATTGAGGCTGAGGACAGGCGGCTCGCCGCCGAGTCGGAAAGAGCGACGACACGCTCGCCTCGGCCCTGCGCCGCCCGAGCGGCTCCTATCTCAGAGCCGTCAAAGAGGAAAAGCCTTTCAGTCAATGCGCTCACCCAGCTTTCCAAGCGCGCTCAGGAGATCGGGTCTTTCTTTCAGCACACCGAGCAGAGGATCGTGCCCCAGGCTCTCAAGCCGGGCGATCGCGTTCGTGATCGTGAACTGTCGCGGGGTCAAGCCCGCTTGAACCTCCGACCACAGGAGGGGCATCGACACCGGCGCCCCGGGAAGAGGTCTCACCGAAAAGGGCGCCACCAGCAGTTTTCCGTGACCATTCTGCAGGAAGTCGACATAGACCTTGCCCCCACGGTGCGTGGGGATTCGTACGATGGTGGCGATGTCGTCGCGGCGGGTTACGATCACCCGAGCCAGCAACTCTGCGAACGTCTTGCACTGTTCATGAGTCAGCGCGCCGCCGGTGGGGATCAGGATGTGAAGCCCCGATGACCCCGTGGTCTTGGCGAAGCTCGACAACTCGATCTCGTCGCAGAGCTTCTTCGCTTCGAGGGCCAGAGCGATCACATCGGCGAAAGGGGCCTGCTTGGGGTCGAGGTCCAAAATGATCCAGTCCGGTCGAGCCGGCTCGGAGGCTCTGGCGTTCCAGGCGTGCAGAACAATGGCGCCGAGGTTGGCCATGAAAAGGAGCGTTTCCAGATCCCCTTCGCTCCGGTCGCCGCCGATGATCAGGTCCAGCTCTTTGCCGGTGTCCTCGCTCCAGAGGCGTTCGGTTCGCATCCACCCCGGAATGAAGGGCGGCGCGTCCTTCTGGAAGAAGCTCTTGCCGTTGATGCCATCGGGATAGCGCGTCAGAGTGATGGGCCGGTCCGCGAGATAGGGCAGGAACCACGGAGCGACTCGGCGGTAGTAATCGATCAAGTCGCCTTTGGTGTAGGCCTCGGCGTTCATCTCCGAGGGCGGCCAAAAGACCTTGGCGAGGTTGGTGAAACGGACGGTCTTGTCCACGATCACGGTCGGCGCGTCGGCGGCCTCGTGAGTGTGGGCTCCTCCAGGTTCTTCACCCGGCCTGAGGCATTCTTCGGGAGGCTTATCGTCTCGCCAACGCAGAAACACGGGCTGGCGCAACAGGCTCTGAGAGGACCACGACTTGTACCGGACCTCCACCACGTGAGAGGGGACGACGTAGACGCTCCCTTTCGGTTCATCCACGATCGGGCACGGCGGTTCCTTGACCCGGTCCATTAGAAGCCGCGCGCTCAGGTCCTTCAATTGGTCCTCCGTGAAACCGCTGCCCACGCGGCCCGCGTAGATCAGTTTCGGCTCCGTGAGGGCAATGTCTGGCGTGGCCGGCATACGGGCATACGCCGCGAGATGAAGGGCGCCGAATCCGGTGCGTGAGCCGTCGGGGGGGGTCATGCCCACCACCACGAAATCCGCGATCTTGTCCGTCTTCAGCTTGAGCCAGTCGCTGCTGCGCCCGCTTCGATATTTCGAATCGGCGCGTTTCGCCATCACGCCCTCGAGCCCCATGCGTTCGACTTCGCCGAAGAACAACACGCCATCCGCGGCAATGTGATCGACGAAACGCAATGGGCCGGCTCTTGGAAGCACGTCGCGCAGGATGTTCTTTCGCTCGGCCAGGGCCAGCGAGCGGAGATCGAAGTCCTCGAAGCCCAAAATGTCGAAGAGGTGCAGGGTCGCGGGCAGGCGAACCGCGGCCACTGCCACGTCCGCGGTCCGACGCAGCTGGGAACGCTGCTGGAGCCGAGAAAAACTGGGGCGGGCGTTGTCGTCCAGGCACACCAGCTCGCCGTCGAGGATCAGGCGGGAAAACGGTAGAAGGGAGCCGGCGCGGGCGATCTCCGGATACAGGTCGGTGGCCTTGCTCCCGCGCCGATAGATGAGTTCGCACCGTCCATCCTCAGCCGAAAGGAGCAGCCGGTAGCCGTCGTACTTCAACTCGAAGATGAAGTTCGGATCCGAGAAGGGCGCCTTCGCGTCTTCGGCGAGCATGAAATCGGCGCTCAAATCGACCCGCCCGCGCGGCGTTCCGAGAGCCATGAGGCGTTCGCGGACATTCTTGGCTCGGGTGGATCCCTCCTGGATTTCCTCCA
>JAENWE010000452.1 GCA_016650185.1 Vicinamibacteria bacterium
GTCCGCTCTCTCAAAATGCATGGTCTCGCCTTTGGTGATCCGCAGGACCCGGGTGCTTATGAGCTCTTGAAGCTTCAAGCGCTCAAACTTCCAGCGTGGTTCGGTTCCGATCTCCTTGAGGACGAAGCGGCCCCCCGGCGCAAGCTTCTGATAACACGAACGCAGAAAAGCGGGCCACGAGACGGCGGGCACAAGATACAAGACGTCAATCACGCTCAGGGCGTCAAACCCCAACTCGGGAACATCGCCGAGCGAAGCCAGGCGGAACTCGATATTCGGCCTCGTTCCCACGGTGGCTCTGGCCGAGGCAATCTTGGTTTCGGACAGATCGATCCCGAGAACCCGCGCGAGCGGGCTACGCAGAGAAACTTCGTTGGCGATGAGGCCATGGCCACAGCCGACGTCGAGGAGGAAGCCCTCCGGGGGTAGAGCGTCCACGACCTCTTGAAGGGGGGCGGTCCAGGCGCGGAGGCGGGTATGCAGACGCACGCCCGGAGACTGGGGCCGATAAAGGGAGAGGGCTCGCAACAATCGACCGGCTCCTCAGGCCACATCGCGGCGCAGGGCCACTAGTTCTCGCAGAATCTTCACGATGACCGCGGGAGAGGAAAGGGTCGAGACCCCGCGCGACCGGGGGAAGTAGTCGACTCCGATCTGGATGATGTGAGCGCCCGCCTTGCGGGCCCGGCACAGGAACTCGACGTCGATAAAGCTCCCGTCGCTCTTAAGCGTGAACCGGTGCAGGAGTTCCCGCTTGAAGAGCTTGAAGGAGAAGTTCACGTCCTTGATCCCAAGGCCGAACAGGGCGCGCACCAGGGAGTTGTAGCAAAACGAGTAGAGGGTCCGAAGAAGGCCCTCAGACGTGCGATCGAATCGATAGGCGGAGACCACGTCGGCCTTCTGGACTTCCAAGAGACGAACCGCTTTCCGCACCTCGTGCAGATCGAAGGGAAGATCCGCGTCGGTGTAGAGAATCAGATCCCGGGTCGCCACCGCGTAGCCCGCGCGGAGCGTTCCTCCCAGCTTCAGGTTGACCGGATTATGCAGCGCCTTGACGCGCGGGTCGCGGACGCAGAGCGATTCGATGATCTCCTTGGTGCGATCCGTGGAGGCGTCGTTCACCATGATGATCTCGTAATCATCGGTGATCGGGCCAAGCGCATCCACCGCCGCCTCGTAGGCGCGAACCACGTAGTCCTCTTCGTTGAAGAGGGGGAAAACGACGCTGATCGACGTCATGGGAGAGGTCGAGGATAGTGGGGAGCAAGGAAGTTGAGAAGCCGGCCGTAGGTTTCGCGCGTGTTCGCCTTGGAGTGCGCGGTCCGGGCGAAATGGGCGGCCCTCTCCCCCATGGCCTGCGCGGCCTTGGGGTGGCGAAGAATCCAGTCGATGGAGCGGGTGAGATCACCTTCCTCATGGGAAGGATCGACGCGCCTCACCACGTCGTCAGGGATCCCGGACTGGTTGGCGATATCCGAGATGACCACCGGCCGGCCTTGTGCCATCACTCGCAGAAGGGCGGCGGAGGTCTCTCTCGCCGTCGGGTAACGAAGGTGAACGACCGCGTGGGTGAGGGCCATGGCGGCCAGAAAATCTCCAGGGTCGAGGCGGCCCGCGACCACGGTCCGATCGAGGATCGACGCGCGCTTCAGGATCGAACCCAGACCCTCTCCATCCGCGACCGGCCCGGCGAGAAGCAGGCGGACGCCTGGATGAATCTCCGCGACCCGCGCCACCACCCGCGCCACGGTTTCGATCCGCTTCTCTCGGGTCACCAGGCCAAAACAGCCCACCACCAGATCGGTGTCTCTCAACCCCAGTCGAATACGAAGCGCGGCCAGTCGCTCGGGCTCCACCTCCCCAGACTCCACCGGCATGGCGAGTTCCACACACGGCAGGTCGGGGCGAGCAGCCTCGATGGCCTCGACCATGCACGAGTTGTGGGCGCCCACGGCCAGGGCTCCGGCCAGAGCAGGTTCAAACAGGGGAAAGGCGTAGGGAAGCAGATCGCCTGTCGAATTGAGCTGCGCGTCCTTGAGCCGCTCTCCCAGGCCCGGATAGACGGCCTCGATGGCCGCGCGATAAGACCCATGCTGGGCCTCGACCTTCTCCCGCTTCTCCCGGCTCGACGGATCCGCGGCGTAGGCCCGAGAGTCAGGCGATTCCAGATAGCGACGCGCATAGGAGTGATGGAGAACCAGATCGTGCAGCACCACCGCTCCCGGAATCTTCTCCATCCATTCGTACATGAAGTCGTGCGCCGGAGCGTTCCCCATCTGATAGATCACCGCCCCGTAAGCTTTCGAGGCCAGGCGCCCGGGAAGCTCTTCGATGCGGAAAGCCGGCGCGGGAAGGGTAGCGCTCACATCGGGCTGATCGTGAAACAGGTCGATCGCGTGGTCGTTACCCAGACATCGGACGACCTCCAAGGTGTAGTCCGCGATCCCGGTGGGCGAGGGCGGCAGCGGCGAGACGATGGCCAGTCTCAACCGAGATCCTCGCGGATCTCTCGGTCGCCTTCGAAACTATCGTCGGGCATGAAGCGCGTACTCCAAAGAGCCGTAAAGAAGGCCATTGAGCCGGTCCACGTTCTCGTTAAAGGTCTCGATCACTGGCCCCGGCAGGGCCGAGGTTCCTTCGAGACGGCGAAGTTGGGAGAGCGGCTCGACCGGAGACAGCATCTCGACTCTCGCCTCCGCGAAGCCCGCGGCTGAGGCCAGAAACGAAAGGGTCTCGGGGTGTAGAGGCTTCTCGTGAGTCAAGTCGCGATTGAAGACCTCGAGCAAGCCGGTGACGCTTCTGGGATTGACCGTCTCCAGGATCAACAGGCCGCCGCTCTTCAAAACGCGAAATGCCTCCACGAGCAGCGTTTGAAGAACGGAAGGCGGGAGATGCTCGGCCACCTGCGCGGCGAAGACGCCGCCGATCGAACCGCTCGGCGTGGACTTCAGAAACTGGATGAGGTCGCCGTGAGAAACGTCCAGGCCAGCGGCCTGACAGGCGGACACCGCGGAGGCGTTGCTCTCGACGCCGCGGCCCGTGATCCCGGCCCTGCCGATCGCCTGCAAAAACTCCCCGCGACCGCAGCCAAGGTCGAGGACGGTGGAGTCCTTTGGCCGGGTCGCAAAGTCGATCGCGTATTTCCCGAAACGCGCGACCAGAGCATCATCGCTGCGTCGGAACTTGTTTTCGAAGGCCACGTAGGCGCTGCTCTCCGCGGCTTCTGAGGCGGCCGCGGCCAGCTGCGGTGATGGTCGCTGGCTCTGGAGCGTCGCCCGGACCGCCCGCACTTCGGCGCCCACGATCTCGACCCGGTCCATCAGGCCCTTGAGTCCGTCGATTCTCCGGTCGAGGGATTCGAGGCGCCGATCAAAAGCCTCGAGGATCAGTTCGGAACGAAGGGTCGCGTAGCCTGAGGCCAGCCGGTCTCGGGCGTCGACGGTCGGAAGCAGACGTTGGGCGTAATGAATCAGCGCCGCCGACATCTCTCGCAGATGATGCAGGGTCTTCGACTCCTCGGCGATGAAGCCGTTGAGAAGACGCACCACATTGGCGTTCCATTCCTCCTGCCGGGAGACCACGGGCTGGAGGGCCTCGGCGACCCGGCGGTTCACCAAGCCTGAGGCTTGAATTGCCGACGCTTGCCAAAGCCGGTTGAGGGTCTCGAGCTGAGCGGGCAGGTCCTTTAGCGTCTCGGCGGGAAGGGGGAAGGAGACCAGCCGGTCGAGGGCTCCCAGGGCTTGCTCGTAGGCGGCATCCTCCTCGATCTGGCGGGCTTTCAGTTTCGAAAGGGGGCCATCCTCGGACGGATTCTGGTCGAGGAGCGCCATGGCCTACTTCCCTATGACTCCTTGAAGCGGGGAGCTGGCAGAGGCGTATTTCCGGCGCGGCATGCGGCCGGCGAGGAACGCTTCACGACCGGCCAGGACCGCGTGGCGCATGGCGCTCGCCATGAGCACCGGATCCTTCGCCTCCGCAATGGCGGTATTCATCAGCACCCCATCGGCGCCCAGTTCCATGGCTATGGCCGCGTCAGAAGCGGTGCCCACACCGGCGTCGACGATCAGGGGCACCGAGATCGCCTCGCGGATGAGTTCGATGTTGATGGGATTCTGGATCCCGAGACCACTGCCAATGGGCGCGCCCAGAGGCATCACCGCGGCCGCACCCGCGTCCTCGAGCTTCTTCGCCATCACCACGTCGTCGGTGGTGTAGGGCAGCACGATGAAGCCTTCGCCCACCAGGATCTTCGTGGCCTCCAGCAGTCCCACGACATCTGGATAGAGCGTCTTCGGATCGCCGATGACTTCGAGCTTGACCCATTCCGAGAGGCCGGCCTCGCGTCCGAGGCGAGCGGTCCGCACCGCCTCATCGGCGGTGTAGCAGGCGGCGGTGTTGGGGAGAATAAAGACCTTCGCGGTGTCGATGAAGTCCAGGAGGCTGCCGGAGCCTTGAGGAGCGGACAGATCGACGCGCCGCACCGCCACCGTCACCATGTCGGCGCCGGAGGCCTCGTGAGCCGCGCGCATGATCTCGAAGGTTGGATACTTCCCCGTTCCCACAATGAGGCGGGAGGCGAAGGTGCGCGACCTGATGGTGAAAGTCTGGTTCGATAGTGTTTCGGTCATCGTCGCGATTCTCTCAGTGAACCTCCGCTCACGCGCGTTTCCCGCCAGTCCGGCGCTTCTTCAGGGCTGGCGCAGCGAGCCGGTGTTCGGGGGGCACGTATTTCTTCTCGATGGCCCGGTAGATCTTGGGCTTCTTCCGGCTCAGGTATTCGAGGAACGGTTGAGGCTCCTTGAACTGGATCAGGCCGGCCTGGGGCGCGTTCACCTCGCAGGTCTGGTCATCGTAGGCGCGGCAGATGTGCGGGCGATTGAGATACACCGCGCAAAGGTTGCCTTCCCCGAGGTTCTTGCAGCGGGCCTCGAACTGGACGTACCACTCGCCCGCCTCGTCCCGGCACACCGAAACGCCATGGTGATAGAGATGCCACAAGATCTCGGTGGCGAGCTTTGGCGTGGTGGGAGCGTTGATGCCCACGGCGACGTAGGTGCAACATTTCGCGCACTGGAGACAGGAAACGTGACCCGCCTTCGGGGCCTCCTGAACGACGGGCAGATTCACTCTGAGCATGGTTTCCGTTCGAGGCTACCCGGTGACCGTCCGGCTATCCACCGGCCGACCCCCTCACTGTGGCGGTTTGGGCGGATCGGCCAGCGGCTTTCGTGCGAAGTAGTAGAGGGCGTAGGCGAGCAGAGTGAAGCCGATGACTCCGGCGAGATTGCTCGCCTCCAGCGGACCCCCGATGTGCAGCACGTTCGGGGGCACCCGTCCGGTGGTCTCCAGCGCCTTGACCCCCACCGCGAAC
>JAENWE010000453.1 GCA_016650185.1 Vicinamibacteria bacterium
ATCAGGCGATTCGGAATCGGGTTCGCCGGGCGATCGCCTTTTTGTTGGCCGTGCCCAGGGGGGCCAGAGACGGACCCGGCCCCCCTACAACCCCCCGCGGCGATCACCCGGCGAGGCTTCGTGCCGCCCGAATCGCCTGAGTGAATCAGGCGATTCGGAATCGGGTTCGCCGGGCGATCGTCTTTTTGTTGGCCGTGTTCAGGGGGGCCAGAGACGGACCCGGCCCCCCCTACAAGCCCCGCGCCCGGTTGATCGGGTCAGGCAGATGAACGACGCCTTTGCTGGCGCGGAGACCTTTGGGCTATTGACGGCCTTCGGCCGTCACGTTTGGCAGAAACCCCCAACCGTCATCGCGAAGGACCCGTCGTGTTTTCGTGGACTGAAGCGATCTCGCCGTCCTGCCGAGACTGCTTCGTCCCATGTATTCCGAAGGGGTCCTCGCAGTGATGAGAAAGGTCTGGAATGGGCCGTTTTCGAACGGGTTTCACGCGCGGCTCCGTCGTTCTGCGAGGCCTGAAGCGATCTTGCCCTGGGCTGCGAGATTGCTTCACTCCTCGGAGATACGACGGAGTCGTTCGCAATGACGGAAAGGCCTGAAACCGGGCGTATTCGAACGGGTCTCTTGGGAGCGGAGGCCTCGCCGAACGGAGTGGGCCGCGAGCCTCCTCTGAGGCGTGGCGATGCGGTCAGCATCGATCCGTCCCTTGAGAGCGGTTTGCGGCCAACGGGTGTGAGGCAAGATCGGGCCCCTCGGCCCCAGCGCCATAGCCGTCGGGCGGTGGTAATGAAACTCAGGTGGGGCCGCATCGCCGCCGCACGCTTCGGGCATCGGGTTCCCGGTCCCCGATGCGGTTGCATCACCGAAACGGCGCGTTTGCACCATTCCACGGTTGCCGCCCAGCGTCCAAACTCCCGTTGACGATGATGATTCGCGGATGCCTTCCCGGCCCCGCGAGGGAGTTCCATGAAATTCTCTTCGCCGGACTTCTCCTGATCCCTGGGCTGATCCACTTGATGGGATTCGCCAAGGCCTCCGGATACTGAACTCTCGCAACTGACCCAGCCCATCTCCAGGTCGTTCGGGTTCGTGTGGCTGGCCGCGGCCGCTTCGTTCCTGGCGAGCCTCGTAGCTCTATTCGTCCGGCCACGCGGATGGTGGCTGATCGGCGCTACTGGCATCCTCCGCTCCCAGGCGGTGATCATCCCGTCCTGGACCGATGCGAAGCTCGGGACGCTCGCCAACGCCCTCGTTCTGGCCGGTGTGAGCGGAAACTCTCACTCTGTTCAACGACATGTGCGTCTTCGCCCCGGCCACGCTGGTCGATCCCAGGATCGAATGGCGTGTTGGCCGGGCCGCACCGGGTCTCCGGCAGGTTACCCACGCCGGCATCGGCGTTGAGGCCGTCCTCACCTTCAATGACGCGGGCGAACTCGTCGACTTCGTGTCGGACGATCGTCTCGTGGGGTCCCTGGAAAGTCGTTCACACCGATGCGCTGGCCGACTCCGCTTCGCGACTACCGGACCTTCGGTCCGCAGCACGGTGAGCGCGCGAGGCGAGGGGCGATCGCATCCGGCCGGCGGGGAACCGTACGACTACATCCAGTTCTCCCTCGTGGACATCCAGTACAACGTCCCGGCCCCCTCACCGCGCCGCCCCTGAAGTCTATGCCGCAGGCGGTCGGATGCTAATGTTCCTTGGAGATCGACCCAGTGCTTCAAGGAATTCCTTCCATGTTCGGCAGACGGATGGCTCACCACCTGCGCCTCCAGGCCCCCGCCCTTGCCGCAATCCTGGGCCTGGTTCTGGCATGCTCCTCGGAAACCATCCAGGCTCAGCCCCAGATGCCCCCTTCATCCAAGACGCCGCGTTTCAGCTTCAAGGTCGTGAAGGCGTATCCGCACGATCCCACCGCCTTCACTCAGGGCCTCGTCTTCGCGGATGGAATCTTCTACGAAAGCACGGGCCTGAACGGCCAATCGACGCTGCGGAAGGTGACCCCGGAGACCGGAGCGGTGATCCAGCAGGTAGCCGTCGAGCCTCAGTACTTCGCCGAGGGACTGGCGCTCGTCGGCGACGAGCTGGTGCAACTCACCTGGCAGCACCAGTTGGGATTCGTCTACGACAAGGCCACGCTCAAGCTTCTGCGGACCTTCGACTATCCGACGGAGGGATGGGGAATGGCGTTTGACGGCAAGACTCTGGTGATGAGCGATGGTTCGTCGCGGCTGTTCTTCCTGGATCCGAAGACCCGGAGGCCGTTGCGAAGCCTCCAGGCGCGCGACGGCGCCCGCCCGATCGAACACCTCAACGAACTGGAGTTCGTCAAGGGCGAGTTGTGGGCCAATGTCTGGCAGACCGATCAGATCGTCAAGATCGATCCCGCGACCGGTCGAGTGACCGGATGGATCGACCTGAGCGGCCTGCTGCGACGCGAGGCGCGAGGGCCCGAGGGCGATGTGCTGAACGGCATCGCCTGGGACAAAGCCCAGGACCGGATCTTCGTGACCGGCAAGAAGTGGCCCTGGCTGTTCCAGATCGAACTCGTCCCCGTGTCCTCAGTGAACGGCCGGGCGGTTCGCCCAGGCCCGTGGTAGCAGCGCTTTCAAGGCCTCCCGCCTAAACTCCTTTCCTACATGTCCAAAGACCCGACGTTCCGAGTCCTCGTCGATGCCCCCAAAAGGTCCAGCGTGTACGAGGCGTACCGAGAAGAGTGGGACCGGCGCGAAACTGACCTCGATGCCTCCGACCACCCGGTCCATGCCGACATCGAAACGGTGGCGGTGTGCGACCTGCGCTGCGGCAGCACCGAGGAGGATCCGAAGGGCTTTTGCCAGATCTGGACCCATGAGCATATCCGCATGCAAGGGATGGAGGACTTTTCGTATCAGCGGGGTTACATGGATCCGGTGCTCTATGGCCGCCTGATCCAGCAGTGCGCCGACATCGGCGTGTCGTCGATCAAATTCAACTACCGCGGCGAGCCGTCGCTCCATCCGCGCATCGTGTCCTTCATCCGGGAAGCCAAGGCCCTCGGTTTTCCGGATCTGATGATGAACACCAATGGCAACGGGGGCGCGCGCAAGAACAAGAAGCTCTTCCGCCAGATCGTCGAGGCGGGAATCACCGACTTGATGTATTCCGTTGACGCCTGCGATGAGGTGACGTATCACCGCCAGCGGGTGGGCGGGCAGTGGGACATTCTCTTGAATTCCGTGCGCGAATCCGTCAACGCCCGCAACGAGGGCAAGGGGGCCAAAGATCTCAAGATCCGCGCCTCGGTGGTGAGGACGAAGATCAACGCGGACGATCTGGACTCCGGCCGCATGGAAGAGTTCTGGCGCAAGGAAATGGGCGTCGACTGGATGTCGATCTCCGAGTGTTACCTGCCCGCGGGGGCGCAGCACTCGTGGCAAGCCGCGCACTGGACCGACCTCACCGCGGCCGAGTTTCAGTGTTCCGACCCCTTCCGTCGCATGGTGGTGACCTGGGACGGCCGGCACACCATGCCGTGTTGCCAGGGCTTCACCCTGGAGATCGACGGCGGTCCGGTGGTTTCGGGGGCGGACGCACCGATGACCACCGTGCAGAAGGCGTGGCTCTCGCCGAACTTCGACCGTCTGCGCAAGGCACATCGCGACCGCACCTGGGACAACAAGGCGAGCGGCGAACCGATTTGCCAGTCGTGCGCCGTGACCAAGAAACCTACCCCTATTCAGGTCCCGAAGGATGGCCGTGTTCACCTGCGGGTTCTCTCAAGCTAGCTAAGCCTGGACGGCACTCCCTCCCGTCGTCTATGCCGGCTTTCTGACCGCAGGAGCGCTGCCTCAATGCCATCGACCATCGCTGACCACATTCGTGAAGTTCTGCTCGGGATTGGCGAGGATCCGATGCGCGAGGGTCTCCTAAAGACGCCGTTCCGGGTCGAAAAGGCCTTGGCGGACATGACCGCGGGCTACACCCAGGATCCGATCAAGATCCTCAATGACGCAATGTTCACGGTAGACACGGACGAGATGGTCATCGTCAAGGACATCGAGCTCTACAGCCTCTGCGAGCACCACATGCTGCCGTTCTTCGGGAAGGCGCACGTGGCCTACTTACCCGAGGGTCGGATCGTAGGGCTTTCGAAATTGCCGCGACTGGTGGACATGTTTTCGAGAAGGCTCCAGGTCCAGGAACGGCTCACCAACCAGATCGCGGCTACGATTCAGGAAGTCATCAAACCCCGCGGCGTGGGTGTGGTCATCGAGGCGCGCCACTTCTGCATGATGATGCGGGGAGTGGGGAAGCAGAACTCGGTGGCGATCAGTTCCTGCATGTTGGGCGAATTCCGATCGAACCGCGCCACCCGCGACGAGTTCCTGTCCCTGGTGCGAAGCCGGACGAACCTCTAACCAGAGGCTAAGCGAAACGCCCACCCGGCTCACACCCTGATCGGCTGCGGCCTCAGGGGTCCGTCTTGGGCTCCAGGTGCTCCTGCCCATCTGCTGGCCTCGCCAAAAGCAGGGATTCAAATGCATTATTGACCCTCCCGGGGCGCCGATCCTATGTTGGGCCGATGAAGACGGTGGAGACCGATCTCCTCATTGTGGGCGGCGGAGTTGCCGGGTCGGCCTTGGCCTGCGCCCTCCGTGACAGCGGCTACTGGGTCGTTCTGGTGGAACAGCGCACGGGCCGGCTTGATACGGCCAGAGGGGACCACTTGCAGCCCTGCACCGTGGACGCCCTCGCGCGTTGGGGGGTCTTGCCGCGATTCTACGAGCGCGGAGCGGGCCGGCGGCTCGGCCATGAGTTTCGTTCACAGACCGGCGAGTCGCTGCTCAGGGCGGACTATTCTGAGTTGCCCATCCCCCATCCGTACTTTCTTGTTTATGACCACGACCTGATTTCAGAGACGTTCCTGGATCTTGCCTCCGAAGGCTCGAACTTCGACCTCTTCCGGCCCGCCGTGGCTCGCGACTTCAAGGTGGTGGAAGGCCGGATCCGCTCGCTCAAGATCCGCGCGGACGGCGAGGATGTGCTGATCAAGCCCCATATCGTCGTCGGCGCCGACGGTTCCAATTCCATTGTGCGCTCCGCTCTCGATTTTGCGACCTTCGAGCATGCCTATCACCACCCCGTGGTTGTCCTCCTCAGTCCTCGCCCCACCCGTCTAGTACCGGATAACTACTTCTTCCGGTACTCGGGCCCCGACGGGGTCCTCGGCATCCATCAGAGAATGGACGGCCAGATCAAGATCACCTTGCCGATCGGCGCGGAGGGCATCCCCTGGTGGAAGAAATCCAGCAAGGAGGATCGCGCTTGTGCCCTGGGCCGGCGCGCCGACATCCTGAAGGGCTGCGATTCGACGGTCGCGGGGTTTTATGCCGCTCGGATGATCCGCGCCGTCGACAACGTCAGCGGGAACGTGGTTCTCGTGGGCGATGCGGCCCACTCGATTCATCCGGCCCGCGGCCAAGGCCTGAACATGGGCATTGCCAACCTGCAGCAACTCATCGATTGCCTGCCCGACGTGGCCGAGGTCTCAAGGGCGGAGAAGGTGCGACAGGCCCTTCTGCACTATCAGGGACAACTGAGGCCCCTGCTGGACCGGACCATCAATCGCCATCATCAAGCGGCCACGGAGATGGACGTGGACATGGGGGCCGGCACGGAGGGCGCCGCCTTGATCTGCAAACACAACCAGAAGATCCGCGAGATCAACGCTCGGCCCGAGTTGCGGCGGATGCACCTGCTCGAGGTGACAGGCTATCCCTTTGGGGCGCCCAGCGAGGCTGAGCCCGACTATCTGGCCTAGCAGTCCGTGGCGAAAGTCCGCCGGCATTCGACGAACGCTGCATCCCGCCTGGATTTCTTCGTTCAGACGCCCGAATATTCCCGATATTCGGGCGCTTCGGCTCATCGCCAGCCGGGCGCATCGCTCGTCTCGGTGCTGCGGCGGACTCTCACCACGGACTG
>JAENWE010000454.1 GCA_016650185.1 Vicinamibacteria bacterium
CAACATGCAGCGGAATATCCGGCGCAAGAAAGAAGTGGCGTACTGGTCGCCTCTGCCCCGGCAGTACAACATCCTGAAGGTGTCCCGGGCCGGCGTTTTGGAAGGGGTCAAGACCCCGGCGCAGCGCAATCTGAAGATCACTCCCTACGTCCTGGGGAGTTCGGCCCGCAACTACCGGGCCCAATCGAAGTTCGACACCGGCGCTGATGTGGGGGGAGATCTCAAGTATTCGGTAACCCCCTCGGTCACGTTCGATGCTACGATCAACACTGACTTTGCCCAGGTCGAAGTGGACGAACAGCAGGTCAACCTTGATCGCTTCTCTCTTTTCTTTCCAGAAAAGCGCCCCTTCTTTCTCGAGAACGCCGGCCTTTTCACCGCGGGGAACAGCGGCGAGGTCGACCTCTTTTTCTCCAGGCGCATCGGCATCGCTCCCACGGGGCAGCAACTGCCGATCGTGGGCGGGGCGCGACTGTCGGGCAAAGTGAAGGGCTGGAATGTGGGCCTGATCGACATGCAGACCAAGGCCCTCAAAGGCGTCGCCCCCGCCAACAACTTCGGCGTCGCCCGCCTTTCGAGGGAGATGCCCAACCGGTCCGGCTTCGGCATGTTGTTCGTCAACCGCGAGGCGACCGGAGACACCGTGGTCTCGGGCGTTCGGGAGAACAACCGGACTTACGTCGTCGACGGCCGCAAGGGGCTTGGCAAGTACACGCAGCTCACGGGATTCCTGGCCGGCACGTCTTCACCGGGCATCACTCGCGCGGCGCGTGCGTTTGACGCCGCGTTCCTCCGTGAATCGCCCCGTTTCGACATGCGGGCGAAATACACGGATGTCGGAGCAGGGTTCAACCCCGAGGTCGGGTTCCTCCGTCGCACCGCGTTTCGGAAGGTGGAACTGTTCATCTTCAATCGCACTCGCCCGAAGACTTTTCTCGGCCTCCAGGAAGTTCGGCCTCATATGAACTACCGCGGATATTTCAAACCCGACGGCTTCTATGAGAGCGGCTTCGCGCACTTCGACAACCACTGGGAGTTCAAGAGCCAGTGGGAGGTTGACACCGGAATGAACCTCACCCACGAGGGCCTGCGCGTCCCGTTCGAGATCGCCCCCGGAGTCAGTGTTCCGGTCGGCAACTACGATCAGGTCGAAGCGCAGATCGTGACCTTCTCGCCCCAGGCGAAGCCGCTGAGCATCAACATGATGACCACGGTTGGCGGCTACTACGGCGGACGCCGTCTGGCCCTGTCGCCGGCCCTCAGGTTCCGGACCGGAGACAAACTCTCGGGCACGCTCAACATCAACTACAACCGGGTGAGCCTGCCCCAGGGCACGTTCGAGGCGAATCTCTTCCGCCTTCGCGCGTCCTATTCCTTCTCTCCTCGCGTTTTCGTGCAGTCGCTGATGCAGTACAACCAGCAGACGAAGTTCGTTTCTGGAAATTTCCGTTTCGGCTGGCTGCAGAGTGCGAACGCCGGCATCTTTGTTGTCTACAACGAAGGCCGTGAGCGGGATGGCCTGAACGAAGGCCTTCGAGATGACTCTCGCCTGGGCCTGCTCCGCGATCGCAGTCTGGTGATCAAGTTCAGCCGGCTCATCGATATCTTCAACTGATCCGTCGGCGCCAGAGAGCAAAGGCGAGGCGGCGCAGAGGGATCGTGATTTTAGGGAGCCGCGCTAGAAGCACCAAGGATTGCGGCAGAATCGCCTTTGCCGTTCTCAACAAAGAGGCCTGAATCATGAAACGCGCCACTCTCACCCTGTTCACTTTCGCGGCGACCACTTCCTTCGCCGGTGGAACCATCACCGACGTTCCGGGAATCAAGGTCGGCAGTATCACGCTGACCGAAAAGCCGACCGGCTGCACCGTTGTTATCGCGGACGGGGGCGCCACGCCGGGCGTTTCGCAGCGCGGTGGCGCGCCAGGCACCCGCGAGACGGACCTCATGGATCCCGTCAACATGATCGAAAAGGCGAACGCGATTGTCCTCACGGGTGGGAGCGCGTACGGTCTCGACGCCGCGTCCGGGACGATGAAGTGGCTTGAAGAGCAAAATATCGGCTTCCCCATCGGCGGTGGCGTCGTTCCCATCGTCGGCGCAGCAGTCCTCTTCGATCTGCCCTTCGATGGCAAGCCCAAGATCCGGCCGGGCGCCGACTGTGGATACAAGGCGGCGGCCGCGGCCACCACAGACCCGGTGGTCATGGGCACGGTGGGTGCTGGAGCGGGAGCCACCGTGGGCAAGGCCGGAGGGCCCGGACGGCGTCCCATGAAGGGCGGGCTCGGAAGCGCGTCGATCAAGATGCCGAACGGTCTCGTGGTCGGCGCTATTGTCGCGGTGAATTCGGTGGGCGACATCATCGACCCCTACACCGGCAAGGTGGTCGCGGGTTCGATCAACGCGGACGACACATTTGCCGACGTACGCCAGTTGATCCGCTCGGGCGCCTCCATGCAGCCGAGGCCTCGCGCCGGAGAGAACACCACCATCGGCCTGGTCGCGACCAACGCGAAGATGACGAAGGCCCAGGTCACCAAGATGGCGCAAATGGCCGATGACGGCTACGCCCGCGCGATCAATCCCGCGCACACCATGGGAGATGGCGACACCATTTTCGCCCTGGCCACCGGCAGGTGGGATGGGGAGGCGAACCCCACTTTGATCGGGGCCCTCGCCGCCGAGGCCATGGCCGATGCTCTTCTCGCCGCGGTTCGCGAGGCGACCGGAGCCGGGGGAGTGAAGGCCGTCCGCGACCTCAAGCCCGCGGCCGGGAAATAGCCTGGCACCGACAGGAGACCCCCCGCGAGAGCCCTGGGAGCCCGACCGGACTTTCACCACGGGCTGCTGAGCTCGTCAGTCGCCGCCGGCGCCCTCGACCTCGAGGTGAAGGCGATTCTTGCCCGCGGCCTTCGCCGCGTACATCCGGGAGTCGGCGGCTGAAACCATTTTGTCCATGTGTTCAGGGGCCACCATGAACGCGATGGCGCCCAGGCTGCACGTGACCGGAACGGCCATGGAGGCGAAGCGATCGGACACCATCCGGCGGAGTCGCTCCAAGACCACCGTTGCGTCGCCCGGATCGGCCTCGGCCAGGAGCACCGCGAACTCGTCTCCGCCGAGGCGCGCGCAAATGTCGCTCGGCCGAGTGGACGCCCTCAATGCCTCAGACACGATCCGGAGCAGACCGTCACCGGCATCGTGCCCGAGGGTATCGTTTACGGTCTTGAAGTTGTCCAGGTCCATATAGGCCAGAGTGACCGGACGGTTCTTGCGGCGGCACAAGGCCAGAATACGGCCGCCCTCCTCGTAGAAGGCGCGGCGGTTGAGCAGCGATGTCAGGGGGTCGGTGCGGCTAAGCTCCTGCTCTCGAGTGAGAGCGACCTTGAGGGTAGAGATAAGGAGGCCGACGATCGCAAAGGAGGTACCGAGCACCAAGGTGTTCGCCATCCACAGACCAGGACTCGAAAACTCCATACCGGCCAGATAGTTGCAACCGAACCAGGCTGTCGCGGAGATGAACGCGGCGGCCAAGGCGCCGGTTCGGCCGACGTTCCAGGCGAGCAGGCTGATCGGCGCGTAGTACAACGGAAAGAGCCGAAGTTCCGTGCCGCTGAAGAAGTCGATCCAGCCAATGCCGACGATCATCACCACGGAACCTGACCAGACCGTCAGCGGATTGCTGATCAGGCGAACGAGAGGCGTTGGGGGGGCGGGGACAGTCATTGGGGGCGATCGTAGTCCTTCCCGAGCCCATTTCCGTATCCGGGCGGGGTTTTGGGGTGTCCTACTCGGACTCGGCCCGCGCCTCCTGCACGAGGCGAACATACTCTCGGGCCCGCACCGTGACCGCGGTGGCGAGCGTGGCCCAGTCTTCTTCCCGGATGGCTTTGGCGTCGATGAGGTCGCTTCCCACGCCGAGCGCGAACGATCCCGCCTTGATGAAAGCGGCCGCGGTCTGGAGCGACACTCCGCCCGTGGGCATGAGGGCGATCTGGGGGAAGGGCGCCTTGAGCGCCTTGA
>JAENWE010000455.1 GCA_016650185.1 Vicinamibacteria bacterium
AACGGACTTTTCTCCGGCTACAACCGCGGCGCCTATTACCCTCGCAAGCACTTCAAGCACCTGATCGGACGCCTCGTCGAATTCATCACGTCCCACAACGGATGTCACATCTACTACGAACAGGAAGTGACGTCCATCGTCGCGGACGGCGAGCGCGTCGAGTCCGTGCGGACCCGCGACGGGAAGACCTTCCAGGCGCCCACCATCATCTGCAACGCCGATCCCCAGAAGATGGCCCAGGTTATCGGCCTCGAGAAGTTCCCCCGGCCGTATCACAAGCCTCTGAGCTACGAGTACTCGCAGACCGCGCTCACCGTCTACCTCGGACTCCGCGGAATCGACCTGAGGGAATACGGCTTCGGCCGGCACAACACCTGGCACCTCGAACAGTGGGACATGAACGAAACCTGGGCTCAGGAAATGCGCCAGGATTGGAGCCGCCCCTGGGTCTTCATGGCGACACCCTCGCTGCATACGGACGAGCCGGGCACCTGCCCCCCTGATGCTCAGATACTCGAGCTGGCGACGACCGCCAACTACGACTACTTTCGCGACCTACGCAACCGCGATATCCGCGCCTACCGCCGCCGGAAAAAGGAAGTCGAAGATAAGCTGATCGACATCGTGGAGCGGCACCACGTTCCCAACTTGCGCAAGCACATCGTCCTGCACGTGGCGGGCTCTCCCACCACGAACGAGGATTTTTGCTGGGCGCCGCGGGGGCACTCTTACGGCCAGCACCTCACCCCCATGAACATGGGCCTCGGCCGTCTCAAGGCGAAAACCCCCTGGAAAAACTTCTACTGGTGCAACGCCGCCAGCGGCTATCCCGGCGTCAATGGCACCATCGGCACGGGAATGGAGCTCTACCTGCAGCTCACGGGCGATCGTTTCTGGAATCCGCGCGATACGCCGGACACCGCCACCCTGCATCGTCAGCTGTTGGGGCTCTGAGTGAGGTCGCGAACCAGCTGCCGAGCCGCCTTCTGTCCGCTGCGGCTGGCTCCTTCGATCCAGGGCGCGTTCATGTAATCGCCGCACAGGTAGAGCCCCTGCCCGCCCTGCCCGCCGCGCAGAAATTCCTTCACCCGCGCGATCTGCCCGCAGTCGTATTTCGGGATGGCCTCGGACCAACGCTGCAGGTCATAGGCTTTCACCCGGTCGGCTACTCCACGCAGACTCGCATTCAGGCTCAGTAATTCGGTCTTGACGACTTCGAAGATCCTTCCGTCCTCCTCCTTGAGGAGTTTCAAGGCAGCCTCTTCGTGCAGGCCGACGTTGACCAGAGACGTGCCCTCGTGGGTTGTGTGCTCCCCTTTCAGCGACTCGTTCGTGAACTCGGAGATGATGCGGTTCTCGAGGTAGGGGACGTAGAAGCAGTGGGTGCGCCCGAGCGCGTCCTTGGGAACGCGAAAGGAGACGTTGATGGTGGAGGCGTAGCGGGTTTGGGCGAGCAGAAGGCGATGAGCCTCGGGGCCGTTCTCGAGCATCCCGAGCGCAACGCTCGGCGTGACCGCCAGCACCACCTGGTCGAAAACCGAGATGGAGTCGGCGGTGCCCACCCGCCAGCCACCGTCCTGAGGCTCCAGGGTGAGGACCGGGCAACCGCGGTGAACCACCAGCCGGTCCGCCAGGGCTTCGGGAAGCGCCCGCATATCGCCCTTCGCGTGCAGGACGCTGAAGTCAAGCGCGGGATCGGCCATCATGCTGAACAGGGACAGGAAGGCGGCGGCGCTCGTCTCGGTCGAGCGCGAAAACATCATGCACGAGTTGAACGAATCCACGATGTAGTCGGCGAACTCCTGGCCCACCTCCCGCCGGGCGTAGCTGTAGGCCTCTTCGTGGTTCAAAGCGTCGGGAGCGAGGCCGAGGTCGAAGAAGTCCAGGCCTGCGTGGGCGGCGCGAACCTTGACCGCAAAGGCCAGGAACCGAAACCGGCTGAGGAGATTTAAGCCGTCCATCCGAAAGATGTCGCGGATCGAGGTGAAGTTCATCAGACAGGGCTGACCGTCGCGGTAGACGATGTGGGTCACTGGACTCGCCCGTCGCAGATCCACTCCCATTTCGTCGGCCAGGGCGTTCACGCCTCGGTACGCGCGGATCAGGAAATTGGCGCCCACGTCGAAGGCGAGGCCGTCCTTCGTACGGGTGTTCATGCGCCCCCCCACGCTGGCGTCGCGCTCGAAGACCTGAACGGCTACTCCAGCCTGGTGGAGTTCCCAGGCGCAGGTCAAGCCGGCGATGCCGGCGCCGATCACCGCGACGCTCAGAGGACGTCCCTTATTTAAGAACACTTCGGCATACTACCGGGTTGGAGGTCAGGGCCTCCTCCACGGCTCGCCAAAAGCGTGCAGGGCCCGTGCGCCCAACCGCGGAGACTCGTGCAGTTCCCCTTGATAGGAAGCGCAGGTCTTCATCGACTGAATAGTCCGGGCCAGGGGCTCGACAAGATGGCGTTTCGTCACCAACTATGGACGGTGCCGTCTGTCTTCCGATTCGTCGGCAGGTAGGCGCGTTCATAAGGGTAGGTCGCAGCCAGCCCCTCGTCGATATCCACGCCCAGTCCTGGCGCGTCGCCCGGGTGCATGAGTCCGTCCTCGAACCGGTAATGATGCGGGAACACCCGGTCGGTGTCGTCGGTGTGACGCATGTACTCCTGAATTCCAAAATTGTGCACGCTCAAATCGAAATGGAGCGCCGCTGCCATGCAGACGGGCGAGAGATCGGTGGCTCCGTGGCAGCCCGTTCGCACGTGGTACATCTCCGCGAAAGTCGCGATCTTGCGCAGGTGCGTGATTCCTCCCGCGTGCGCCACGGTTGAGCGGATGTAGTCGATGAGCTGTTCGCGGATCAGCAACTCGCAGTCGTGAATACCGCTGAAGACCTCGCCCACCGCCAGCGGCGTCGTGGTGTGCCTTCGGATGAGGCGGAAGCTCTCCTGGAGCTCGGAGGGAACCAGGTCCTCCAGCCAGAAAAGGCGATAGGGCTCCAGGTCCTTCCCGAGCCGGGCCGCCTCGATCGGAGTGAGCCGATGGTGGGCGTCGTGAAGGAAATGCAGGTCGGGGCCGAAGTCCTGACGGAGTCGGGCGAAGAGCGGGGGCACGGAACCGAGATACCGCTCGGTGCTCCACACCGCTTCTTGGGGCAGGCCCTTCTCGGCGGGCTCGTAGTACATCTTGCCGCGTCCGACTCCGTAGGTGGTGGCGAGGCCCGGAACTCCCGATTGTGCCCGGACCGCGCGGTAACCAAGCCGCACGTATTCGGAAACCGCCGCGGCTGTCTCTTCGATCGTGGCTCCGTTGGCGTGGCCGTAGACGAGAACGCCCTCACGGGAGGCGCCGCCGAGAGCCGGTACACCGGCATATTCGCGGCTTTGCCCAATATGTCCCACAAAGCCACGTCCACTGCCGAAATCGCGGTCATGGTCACCGGCCCGCGTCGCCAGTAGGCGCCCTTCTAGAGGTACTGCCAGATGTCCTCGATGCGACGGGCATCGCGGCCGATGAGCAGTGGGATCACGTGATCGCTCAGATAGCTCGCCACCGCGAGCTCGCGCCCGTTCAGCGTGCCGTCGCCGAGGCCGTAAACGCCGTCCTCGGTCACTATCTTCAAGGTCACAAAATTGCGCCCCGGGGAACAGACGATGACGCGAGCGTCGGTGATCTTCACAGGATCGCTCCGTTCTGATCCGATTCAGTCCGACCCGTCGGGGCGGAGCGGCCTTCGACGACGTCGCTGAACCAAGTCATGAGCGCGAGCATAGGCTTTGCCGCTCCTTCTTTGGAGGGCATCCACGCCGCTTCTTTTTGGGGCCAGAGCGCTCTCAATAGACCGATGTGGCGACCGCGGATCGTGGATCGAGCGTTCATCATTCCGAATCTTCGACGTGCTGAGGCGCAGTCAGGTCAAACCGCAATGCGTGTGCGCACGTCTCAAGTCAGCGAACGTACTTGAGGAGAGACAAGCATGCGATCGATGGGACTTGCCCTTGCGGGCGCGCTTCTTCTTGGACCGACGACCGCAGCGCCGGTCGTGGCCGAGGGCGCGGAGCTTCTCACCGCCGAGGTTCGCGCCTCCGTGCTCGACCGCGTCCTCGAGCGGCTGAATGACACCTACGTCGATCCCGAAGCGGCGGGAGCCATCGCATCGGCGATTCGCGCCCGACGAGAGGCCCACGCTTACGACGGCATCACCAATGCTTCCCAGTTTGGCGAGGCGGTGACCCATGACCTCCGCTCGATGAACGGCGATCTCCATCTCGGCCTTCGGTATTCGCCCGAGGCCAGCGCTCCTTCTCGCCCAGCGAGCCCCTTCGGCGATCCGCGTGAACTGAACTTCGGCATGGGCCGCGCGGAAATACTCGACGGAAACGTGGGCTACCTGGAGATCACCGGTTTCACCGGCGGCGACTATCGAGACGCCGTCGTGGATGCGCTGAGATTTCTCTCACGCACGGACGCGATGATCATCGACGTGAGGCGCAACGGTGGTGGCGCTTCCGATATGAGTCACTTCATCTTCAGCCATTTTCTCGGCGAGAAACCCGTGCCCACCATCGACGTGCGCTCCCGTCGTTCGTCCGAGCCGCAGCACCGATTCAGCCTGGCCGATGTCCCGGGCCCCCGTCGTCCCGATGTTCCCCTCTATCTGCTGACCAGCCAGGGGACGGGTTCGGCCGCCGAAGAATTCAGCTTCGTGCTCAAGAACCTGCATCGCGCCACGATCGTGGGGCGGCGCACCGCGGGCGCCGGCCACATGGTCGCCCAGATTCCGGTGGGGAATGGTTTCACGGCTTCGCTCTCCGTCACCCGCGTTTCCGACCCGCAGACCGGGCTTGAATGGGAACAAGTGGGCGTGCAGCCGGACATCGCGGTGGATCCCGAGCAGGCGCTTTTCGCCGCTCACGCGGCAGCGCTCAAGACAGTTCTGACCGTCACCCGCGATGCCAACCGCTCGCCCCTGCTCACGCGCCTTCTCGAAACGGTCGAGGCTCGGGCCCGCGGAGCGTCGCCGGTCGGGAAAAGTCCTAACCGGCTGGCCGGCGCCTACGAGGGTCGAGCGGTCGCGGTTCGCGCCGGGCAGCTCTGGTATTCGCGACGCGCCGGCGGACTGAGCGAACCTCTTGTCTTCCTGGGCGAGGACCGGTATGCGCTGGGCGCGCAGCGGCTGCGCTTCGCGGAATCCGGTGGGATCATGGCCCTCACGGTTGAACAGGCGGACGGCACGCAGTTGACCTTCAGGCGCAGTGTTGCCTCACGGTAATGGGGGAGTGGTGCATGAGCTTAGCGAGTGATGGTGGCCAGCACGGTTACCTTTCCGGCGGCGTCGATCTTCCGGACGCGAGGCGGCCAGACACGTTCGGCTGCGCGGTGGTCATATTCCAGGACGTATACCGCCCCGCCCGCCACCGCGACGGCGGTCGGCGACCAGGCGCCCTCCGTTCTCAGGATCGTGGTCACGGTCCCCGATGGTGCAATCCTCACAACCGCGCGGCAGCCGGTTGCCGCCACGAACAAGACTCCATCTTCGGCGACCGCCAGGCCTCGGAGGTAGGCCCCGGCCGGCGCATCCTCCACCTCCGAGAGTCTCTTGCAGTCCCGCACCATCACGTTGCGCACGATCCAAGTGATGGCTCCTGAAGGGCTACGCGAAAAACGCTCGTGTCTGCCGTCCCATAGATCGAACCATCCGGAGCCGCGGCTGATCACGATGGCAAAGTCGCTCGACTCGACTAACGTAGGGCTCGATGCCCGCGCGATCGGGCGAATCTCGTCTTCGACGGTGCGCCGGTTGAACCGCGTGAACAGGTTATCGTCGTCCAGAGCGAAGAAGTGGAAGTTCGGCGGGCCGACGAACGTCAGGGTTCCCCCCGGATCGATCTTCCAGACGCCGCGCAGCGTGTCCGCAAAGAACACGTTGCCGCGCCGATCGACCGCGATCGATGCCCCCGGATGCGCCAAGGCAACCGACGGGACGAGGAGCGACAGAATGAGGAAACAGAAGAGCCGGCCGACGGGGCGCATGGAGTGCCTTTCAGTGAAAAATATACACCCTTGAACTTGCGACGGCACGCTTCGATCCACTTCCACTGGGGGTGGCCCGAACTGACGTCATGCAGCCGGAAGGCCACACGTCCAGCCGGCGCCACGCGTGAGTCCCGGTTTCGAATGTCGCGACCGGTCGGCGCGCCGTCCGGTGAGCACTCGGCGTTTGATCGCGCCCCGGCACGGTCGCTGACACTCCGAGTTCGCTCCTGGGCGTATGCTCGAAATCGCGGCTTCATTCTGCGTCCTCCATCCGGCGTGGCCAGCCTGGCCCCGATGGCCAGAACGTTCCGCCGAACTTGGATCCACGCATTGACTAACCTCCGCCGCTTACCTTCAGCCCAACGCGCCTTCCTCCAACAGGGAGATCGCGTCTGGATGGCGTCGCCCAGTGTGGCGCTGGTTTCGGCCCTCGTGGCCGGGACGGAGCGGTCGAAACGAGTGCTGGTTGACGAGAACGCGCCGGGGTTCATCTCGAAAGTTGGCCGCATCGCAGGCGCCGCACGACCCAGCTGGAACAGGGAGCCGCCGCCCTGACCAAGCGCAAAGCGAAACTGCCGGAGAGTTGGGAAACCTCGCGGGCCGAGTTGTCCGCGCGAATAGCCCAATTAGAAGGGGAGGTCCGCCTCGCAGAAGAAGCGCGCGCCGAGCTCCTCACCCAGAAGGCCGACCTGGAGCGAGACCTGGAGTTGATCACGGCCCAGAAGGAAGACCTGGCGAGAGACCTGATCCGCGCCGAGGAAGCGCAACCAAACGGCCGCCAGGCCGTGGGAGCCGATCTTGAGGGGGTTCGAGCTGCCGCGGAGGCGGAGATGGCCCAGGCGGCCGAAAGCTGGGGGGCCAAGCTCGAAAGTACTGAGCAGACACGCAGGGCCTTGGAGACGGCTCTCGCCGCCCGCACATCGGAGGCAGGCGCATACGAAAAGTCACACGAGATGTGGAGAGCCCATCGAATGACTCTCGAAGCACAGGTTTCGCGATTAAAGCAAGCCTTGGACGCTGTGGGGTCACCGACGGCTCCGCGGGATCTTCCGATCGAGGTCTCGACGGTTGAGCCGGCCGAGAACGAAAGCACGCCGGCACGGAACCCTCAGCGTGAGCCGGCGCGGTGGGAGACGGAGCTTCCGCGTTTCGCCAGGTCGCGTGACGGTTCTGAGGGATCCCTCCTCGCAGAAGGCCAGATGCACGACCTGCCCGTAACTGATTTCGTTGACTACGCCGGGCCGTCCGAGACTCTCCTCCCGTCGAGCCTGAGCCCGCATGCCGAACCCAAGGTCGATCGTCCGGAGCCTGCATTCACGCCAGAATACGAGGAGCATGGTACGCAACCGGAGGCGACCAGCTCAAACGTGCGCGCGTGGCTTCGCAGTATGACCGATCGCATCCGCCGCGACTGAGTCACGTCCTCGCAACCGGGACGCCGAACCTGCGCGATCTCGACCGTTGTCCGATCCGGTTGATCGCCGCCAAACTCCCTTGGCATCCACCGAACCGGCGTCGTGCCCACGCCCAACTCTGAGGAGTCTCTAGCCCGGACTATTCAAGAGGAATCCTCGCGAGACGTGGCCCAGGCCAGGCTGCGCGCTTCGAGACCGTGTCAATGGCGGGCAAGCGCGGGGACGAGCTACGCAACCGTATTGAACATACGGTGAGGAGACGAGGAGCGAGCAGCGCGCCAGCCTCCCCGGGGGACGCCCGCCAGTGGCGCGGTATCGGACGTCGCAGCAGATTCCCTCATGAATA
>JAENWE010000456.1 GCA_016650185.1 Vicinamibacteria bacterium
CGCACCGACCAGGGCGTCCATGCACTCGGCCAGGTGATCTCGTTTCGCGCGCGGCGACCGTGGCCGGAAAACGAATTGGCGCGCGCTTTGAACTCCGTCCTGCCCCAAGACATCCGCGCCATGGAGTCGTCGGGGGTGCCGGCCGATTTTCACGCGCGGCGATCGGCGACCTCGAAGCACTATCGCTATCTGCTCGATGTGTGTCCCACGCAGCACGCGGTGCGCCGGCGTTATGCGGGCCACACGGGATTCAGACTCGAACCCGAGGTCGTCGATGCGGTCGCGGCGCTGTTCCTGGGCCGGAAGGACTTCGCGTCGCTGCGAAACGCGGGCACGGAAGTGAAGACGACCGTCCGGAACGTGACCAGGTCCGAAGTCCATTGGGAAGACTGGACTCTGGTTTTCGACGTGGAGGCCGATGGCTTCCTGCGCCGAATGGTCCGGGCCATGGTCGGAGGCCTCATCGCGGCCGGGCGCGGAGCGGTTTCGCTCGACCAGCTGGCCTCCGCGCTCATGAGCCGCGACCGGAGCGAATGGCCGGCCCCGGCGGGTCCGGAAGGCCTCTACCTGATGAGCGTCAAATACGATTCCTCTGTCCCATCAGAACTTTCGCTATAATTTCGCCTCTCATCATTACCTTCTCTCCCGAGGGCTTCTTGGAACCAGACTCCATCGTTATCACGGGCGCTCGCCAACACAATCTCAAGAACGTGTCTCTGTCGATCCCGAAGAAGAAGTTCGTGGTCTTCACGGGGCCCTCCGGATCAGGCAAATCCTCTCTCGCCTTCGACACTCTCTACGCGGAAGGCCAGCGTCGATATATCGAGAGCCTGAACGCCTATGCCCGGCAGTTCCTGGGCCAGATGGACAAGCCGCTCTACGACTCCATCCGGGGCCTGGCGCCCACGATTTCGATCGAACAGAAGGCGGCCTCTTCGAATCCGCGCTCCACCGTGGGAACGGTGACCGAGATTCACGATTACCTGCGCGTCCTGTTTGCGCGGGTGGGACATCTCTCCTGTCCGAAGTGCGGGCGCGACGTGAAACCCCAGTCGTCGCAGCAGATCGTAGCCGAGATCGCGTCGCTGAAAGAAGGCAAGAAGTTCCTGGTATTGGCCCCACTGGTCGATGGGCGCAAAGGCGAACATCAGGATGTCTTCGAGACCATTCGGCGCACCGGCTTCGCTCGCGCCCGGGTGGACGGCGTGGTCATCGCCCTTGAGGACGATATCCGCCTCGACAAGAAGAGAAAGCACTCCATCGAGGCCGTGGTCGATCGGCTGATCGCCAAGCCGGATCTGGATCGCACACGCCTGGCCGACTCCGTCGAGCAATCGCTGAAGCTCGGGAAGGGTGTCGTGATCGTGGCGGTCGAGGGAGAGCCGGATCGGGTGATGTCTCAGCAGCGGGCCTGCGCCAATTGCAACCTCTCCTTCCCCGAACCCACCCCGCAGTTGTTTTCTTTCAACTCTCCGGTGGGCATGTGCCCGGACTGCTCGGGCCTCGGGACGCGCATGGAGATGGACGCGGATCGTCTCATTCCAAACCCCGATCTTTCGATCAACGAGGGGGCGGTGAAAGCGTGGGGCAAGCTGGACGACGCCACGAGCTGGGGCTCTGACATCGTGCGCGCTCTGTCGAAGGAACGCGGGATCGACCTGAACAAGCCCTGGAAGTCGCTCTCCCCGGCGCACAAGGACATCCTGCTCTTCGGAACCGGCGTTGAACGCGTCGCCATCAAGTTCAAGGGCTCGTGGGGCGGCGGGACCTTCCGCATGCGCTACGAAGGTCTTCTGCGCTCCATGCTGCGCCGGATGAAGGAAACGCAGTCCGAGGATATGCGCCAGTACTACCAGCGCTTCCTGTCCCAGCGCCCCTGCTCGACCTGCCACGGTCGGCGGGTCCGCAGCGAGGCCCTGGCCGTGAAGATCGACGGGATGACCATCGCCGATTTCACCGCGTTGTCGGTGGGCGAATCGTCCGCGTTTCTCGAGCGTTTGAAACTCAAAGGGGCCGAAGCCACCATCGCGGTGGAGCTTCTGAAGGAAATCAGAAACCGACTGAAGTTCCTGGTCGATGTCGGGCTCAGCTACTTGACCCTCGATCGCGCCGCTCCCTCTCTCTCTGGCGGGGAAGGCCAGCGCATCCGCCTGGCCAGCCAGATCGGCAGCGAGCTGACCGGCGTCATCTACGTTCTCGATGAGCCGTCGATTGGCCTCCATCAGCGCGACAACCGCAAGCTGCTCGAAGCCTTGAAGCGGCTGCGCGACATCGGGAACAGCGTGGTGGTGGTCGAGCACGATCGCGAAGCCATGGAGGAATCCGACTGGCTGGTCGATTTCGGCCCCGGGGCAGGCAGGCATGGCGGCGAAATCGTGGCCGAGGGCACTCCGAAGATGGTCAAGGCCAATCCGAAAAGCATCACCGGCCAGTACCTCAAGGGCGCCATGAGCATTGAAACCCCGAAGGCGCGTCGGACCGGCAACGGCCTGGCCATTCAGGTGGTCGGGGCGAGAGAGAACAACCTCAAGAACGTCACCGCCACGTTTCCTCTCGGGAAACTGATCTGTGTCACCGGCGTCTCGGGAGCCGGGAAGAGCACCCTGGTCAATCACATCCTCTACCCCGCGGCCGCGCGGGCGCTCCACAAAAGCGAAGTCACGGTGGGCGCGCACGACCGGATCACCGGCTTGGAGCACGTGGACAAAATCATCGACATCGATCAGACCCCGATCGGGCGGACGCCGCGCAGCAATCCCGCGACCTATACGAAGGTCTTCGATCTGGTGCGCGAATTCTTCGCGGAATTGCCTCAGGCCAAGCAAAACGGCTACTCGCCCGGACGCTTTTCGTTCAACGTGAAGGGCGGTCGGTGCGAGGCTTGCGAAGGCGACGGGGTGAAGTGCGTGGAGATGCACTTCCTGCCCGACGTCTATGTCCCTTGCGAGGTCTGCCTGGGCAAGCGGTTCAACGAGGCGACCCTCACGGTGGCCTACAACGGACGATCGATCGCCGACGTCCTGGCCATCACGGTTGACGAGTCGCGTGAACTCTTCAAGCACCATCCGCAAATCAAGCGAGCCCTCGACACCCTGGCCGATGTGGGCCTCGGATATATATCCCTCGGCCAGTCGTCGCCCACCCTCTCCGGTGGCGAGGCTCAACGGGTGAAGCTCTCACGCGAACTATCGAAGCGGTCCACCGGCCGCACGCTCTACATCCTCGACGAGCCGACTACCGGCCTGCACTTCGACGACATCAAGAAGCTGCTCGGCGTGATCAACCGTCTCGTCGATGCCGGGAACACCATTGTGGTCATCGAACACAATCTCGACGTCATCAAGACCGCGGATTGGATCATCGAAATTGGCCCGGAAGGCGGCCACGAAGGAGGACGGATTCTTGCCACGGGCACGCCGGAACAGATCGCGGTCGCGAAGACGACCGCTACGGGGACGTTCCTGGCCGACCTTCTCTAGTATCCATGCAATCACTCGATCATCAGTCCGAACTCCGCGTACGAAAAGCCTCCGGTCACGAAACTGCTGGTCAGTTCGTCGAACAGCATCCCCCGCTCGTCGCGAACTCCGGAGACAGTGAGATGGTGTTGGACCTGAGGTTCCATGTTCGAGATCGGTCGCCAGAATAGAACCCGGCCGTCCGAAGAAATGTCGAGAACGCCTTCGACTTCGCGCTCCTCGGTTCGCACCTTGAGACCGCCGGCCGAGGAAGGAGACACCGGCCGCGGAGCGGTGACGAGCAAGGTCGCGTCCCGCGGCACATCGGTCTCCTGATCCCGGGGCATGACCTTCAGCGTCGGAGAGATATCCCTCGCTCTCATGGTCTATCCCTGCCGAAGGATCCAGCGTTTCCCGCGCAGGATCATGATTCGGACCCGAGCCGAACCGCCTGTGACCCTCACCCCGGCCATGCTGATCCTGGTCCGGAGATAGAAAGTTCCCGGAGTGCCGGTGCCGAACGGCGAAAACGAAACCATGCGGGACGTGCCGAAACGAATGGGCTCCAGTCCGAGGGCCCCGCCATCCGGTGAGGGAGCCTCGGGCAGAACCCCGACCTCGACTCCCGCTTGCCCCGCATCGAGTCTGAAGGGGCCGGCGATTCTCTGGTCGATTCCGGCCGCGATGTCGGCAGATAGAACGCCGTTGAAATTCCCGTCGACGTAGGTGGAGTAGAGAGTCAGGCCGGAGGGGTCCGTCTCGAATCGGATCGCGGTGTGGGCATTCCGAGCGGCGGCCACGGACCGCGCCCGCATGAATTCGGCCTTGAATCCCTGAGCCGCTCCCACCAGTGCAGCCTCCTGACGAAATCCCTGGATGTTCGGAAGGGCCACCGAACCCATGATGAGAACGATGGCGAGAGCCACCAGAAACTCGAGGAGTGAGTAGCCGGAGAAGGAGTTGTGTCGTTTCGTGGTGTTCATGGTGTGGTCTTTCGCGGCGCCCGCGCACCAGGAAAAAGGGGGCGCGTTATCCGCGCCCCCGATTTCATGGTCGAGAAGAGCGGTTAGCGCTTCGAGGTCTCCTTCGGCGCGGCCGGCGTCCCAACGGACAGGAAGCCCTGGATCTTGGCGAAGTTTCTTTCGCCAATCCCCTTGACCGCCATGACGTCCTCGACGGACTTGAAGGCGCCATTCTTCTGCCGGTGCTCGACGATCCGAGCCGCGAGGGATGGACCGATGCCGGGCAGATCCTCAAGCTGACTGACC
>JAENWE010000457.1 GCA_016650185.1 Vicinamibacteria bacterium
GCTGAGCAGGTTCTGGATGGCCTTGGTCATCGGCCACAACTTGCCGTTCTGGACGAACACCAGGGCCATGAGCAGGTCGTTCCAGACCCACAGGAACTGGAAGATCCCGTACGCCGCGATGGCCGGCACGGACAGCGGCACCACGATCGTCCGGAAGATCCCGATCGTCGAGGAGCCGTCGATGCGCGCCGCCTCGATCAGGTCACGGGGCAACGTGATGAAGAAGTTGCGCAACAGGAAGATCCCGAACGGCAGCGCGAAGGCCGTGTGGGTCAGCCAGATGGCCCCGTAGCCGTTGAGGAGCCCGGTCGGGGCGAACAGCTTGAGCAACGGGATGAACGCGACCTGCACCGGGATCATGAGCAGTGCCACGACCAGCAGGAACAGCCCATCACGGAACGGGAAATGCAGCCACGAGAAGGCGTAGGCCGCCATCGACGCCAGGACCAGCGGGATGAGCGTCGACGGAACGGCGATCAGGAACGTGTTGATGAACGCCTGCAGCATGCCCTGCCCGCTGAGTACCTCGCCGTAGTTGGCCAGGGTGTAGCGGAACTGCAGGAAGCTCTCCCACCAGCCGGTCACCTGGATGTCGCTCCGTGGTCGGAACGACGTCACCAGCAGGCCGACGGTGGGTGCCAGCCAGATGAGCGCGATGATCCCGAGGGCGATATGGATCGGTGTCTTGTTCAGGAAGCGCACGATCCGTGCGCTGGTGGTCCGCTCCCTGGCGGTGGCTCGCGGCTCTGCGACTGCCGTCATCTACGTCACCCTCGAGCTGCGGAAGCGCCTGATGTTGTAGGCCATGATCGGGATCAACAGGATCAGCATGATCACCGCGACGGCGGCCCCTCGGCCGAATTGGCCGCCTGGGATCGAATCGTTGTACATCGTGAAAGCGACCACGCGGCTCTTCACGCCCGGTCCGCCGTTCGTCAGCACGTAGATCAGGTCGAACAGCTTGACCACGTTGACGAGCAGGGTCACGGCGAGGACGGAGATCGGCAGGCTGACCATCGGGATGATGATCCCGAAGAAGACTTGGCGCTCGCTCGCGCCGTCGACCCGAGCCGCCTCGAGGATCTCGCTCGGGATGCTCTTGAGGGCGGCCGAGAGGATGACCGTGGCGAACCCGACAGAGCCCCAGACGCCCGCCGCGATCAGGGCCGCGTTCACGAGGGACGGGTTGCCGAGCCACGAGATCCCCCGATCGGTCACCGGGGACAGGATCGCGTTCAGGAGCCCGATATTGGAGTCCGGGGCGTAGACGAAGTTCCAGATGATCGCCAGCGCCGTCGCGGCGATGGCCATCGGCAGGAACACGACGGCCTTGATGATCGACTCATAGCGAACCCGGGATGCCAGGACCGCTACCACGAGTCCGAGGAAGATGACCAGGGTCGTGTAGAAGACCGCCCACAGGACGTTGTTCCAGATCGCCCCTTCGGGCGGGAAGTGGCTGAGGTCGAGGAAGCTCTTGTCGCCCGTCAGCAGGTTGATGTAGTGGTCGAAACCGACCCACTCGGTGAACTCACCGCGGCGGCCGCGGTTGAAGCTGAGGGCGATCGTGTAGATCGTCGGATAGATGAGGAAGATCGCCAGGAGGATCGCCGGCGGGCCGAGGAACAGCAGCGTGGTCTTGTCGTAGCGACGCCCGGCAGGCTTCGGCGCCGGTGCCGGCTTGCCCGCGGGCGTGATGACCCCGTCGTTCACGAGTTCGAGTGGCTCCATGCCCGAGCTCTCCCTCCTTCAGGCGTATGAGAACGCGGACGGCCGTGAGGCCGCCCGCGTTCTGGCTGTGACTAGATCGCTAGCGAGATCACTCGGCGTCCCAGGCGGCCTTGACGCGCGTCTGGAAGTCTGCCCAGTCGATCGTGTCGCCAGCGATGGCTCGCTGGAGCAGCGCACCGAGACCCTCGCCGGCGATGCCGGCAGGCAGGAGGTCGGAGCCGTCATAGCGGATCGCCGAGGCGCTCGTGAGGGACTCAGCCTCGCGAACGACGAGCTCGTTGGGATAGTCCGTGGTGGCGACGCCCTTGTGCGGCGACACGATGGCGCCAGTGCTTGCCCAGACCGTGTTGGCCTCAGGCGTGATCAGGTACGCGAGGAAGGCCTTGGCCCCCTCGCTGTCGGTGAGGGCACCGACGACGTCGCCGCCGAAGGTGGTCACCTCGTCGGTGTTCGTGATCTTCGGGAAGGGATACCAGTCGATCGTCTCGCCGATGACCA
>JAENWE010000458.1 GCA_016650185.1 Vicinamibacteria bacterium
CTTCCCGGGGTACCCCTCGGCGTACTTGTTGGTGAAGACCGTCCCCATGGCCTCCAGCACGGCCTCGGAAACGAAATTCTCGGACGCGATCATCTCGAGCTGGGAGCCCTGCCGCCGCACTTCGTTCTGAATGGCCTGAGCGATATCGGGATCGGTCGTCTGGAGCGCGTTCATGCGCTTGATGTTACTAGGCTGCGAGCGGGGGTTCGAAAGCTCTCCGCGATAGCGTCGAGCAGCAGGACCGGTCGTTCAGGAGTCTGACTCGGGGCGGGGCGGCGTCCACTCGGTACATGGTGCGGTCCGCGGCGCGAGGCCTGAGGATCAGGCGATCGGTATGAAGAACCGAGCGGATGGAGGGGGGAACATCTATGACCACGCGTGCCGCTATGGGCACCTTGCCCAAACCGGCTGCATCAGGACGGGGCCAGGCCGAGAAGGGTGCGCGCGGCCCGCAGGGCCTCGTCGCGCGTTTGTACCAACGAGTCGAGTTGCCGCTCATAGACTTCGTTCAGGATCTTCCCCACCGCGGGGCCGGGCTTCACCCCCAGATTCAGGAGGTCGCGTCCCCGCAGAAGGGGGAGGGGACCGGCTCTTTCGACGGAGAGTTTTCGGACCTCCCCGATGAACCATTCCATGGCCAGAGGAGCAAAGTCCCCGGTGCGCCCAAGGCAGTCGGCGGTGGCCACACGGTAGAGCAGATCCGACTCGACGCGACGCGCCAGTCTCCGTATGGCTCCGGCGCTGACTTCGCTCCGCGCCTGGTACAGCGCCCCGGGCTTGAGATGGTCCTTGACCAGGGCCACGATCTGATCGCGAAGAGGGAAGGAATCGCGGGTGTGAACGTTCCAGCGATCGAGCAGGGCGAGGGTTGGGGCCACACCGGCCTCCTCGTGACCGCGGGAGCGAATGCGGCCGTCCTCCACCTTCGTAGTCTCCGGCTTTCCAAGGTCGTGACACAACGTCCCCAGCATGACGGCGAGCGCCCGGGGAGGCTCCAGATCATCAATGAGGCGACGGGCCTCGTCCAGAGCAAGAAGGGTGTGGGTCCAGACGTCCCCTTCGGGGTGCCATTCCGGATCCTGGGGCGTCACGGCCAGGGGGACGAGTTCGGGAGCGATGACCCTGAGCTGATCCCACTCCGCCAGCAACCTGAACGCGATGGACGGGCGCCGGGCTTGCAAGAGCGCCTTCTCGACCTCTCCAAAGATCCGATCGGCGGGGAGTTCGTGGAGAGGCATCGACGCGCAGAGGCGAGCGGTTCCCTCCTCGACCCTCAGCTCGAACCGGGCCGCAAACTGCGCTGCTCGCAGCGCGCGCAGGGGGTCATCGCCGAACGTCGATTCATCCACCACGCGCAAGAGCGAGGCGCTCAGATCCTTCTCTCCGCCAAACGGGTCCTCGAGAATTCCGGTGACCAGATCGAACATCATGGCATTGATGGTGAAGTCCCGACGACGGGCCGCTTCTTCGATAGGCATATTCGGATCCGCCTGCGCCTCGATGCCTCGGTGCCCCGGCCCCTTCCTGGAATCGCGGCGAGGCAGGGCCACGTCCAACTGCCCGGCGATTCCCGGAAGTCCCGCCACCTTGAAGACGGGAAACGAGTCGCCCACCGGTTCCACCCTCGCGACGGCCGCGAGCGCCCCGCGCACCGCATCGTAGGAGAGTCCGAAGACCTCCAGGTCGTAGTCCTTCATCGGCCTTTCGAGAAGGGAATCCCGAACCGCGCCTCCGACCAGAAAGGCCCGTCCTCCGGCCCGAGCAAGAATCTCGGCGCACACGGCAACGCCGTGAGGGATATCGATTCTTGGGGCGGCCTTCGACACTTGGGGAATTGTAGGCCCTCGGATCTATCATCGAATTTTAATAGGCGACTTCCCCAACACGTCAGGTAGCGCCGACTCAAGACATCATCACGCGGAGGACATCCATGAACCGCAAGCTCTTCTCCACTCTCCTCACGCTCGCCTTCGCGAGCAGCCTGGCCTTCGGCCCGCCGGCGAGCGCCAAATCGAAGAAACCCTCGCTCGGAGTCCGCGTGTCGCCGCGCATGGCCTTCTCGCCCGTGGGCGTCATCGCCACCGCCGAACTCAAGGGTGGTGAAGACTCCGAGGAGTTCTACTGCCTGGCCATCGAGTGGGATTGGGATGACGGAAGCAAGAGCCTCCAGGATTCCGACTGCGACCCGTACCAGCCAGGCACCAAGATCGACCGCCGTTTCTCGTCCGAGCACTACTACTCCCGCGCCGGCAACTACAACATCCGCGCCGCGCTCAAGGCCTCTGAAAAGATCGTGGCCGCGAACAGTTTTCGACTCACCGTGCGCCAGGGCCTTCCCCAGGGCCCCGGAGATCCGAGAGACCCGGGCGTCCAATAACAGCCAGGCGGACCTGTCGAAGCACGACTGGGTCTCCGCCCTGCAAAAACGCGTCGTACTCCCCTGATTCGTCGATCTGGAACGTCGAGTGGAGGCCCTCGCCGCTGAAGTCCATGGGCCTGACCACGCTCCGACCGCTTCGTCGCTGGTGCAGAACAAGAGACGGAGGCGCACTCGCACCTGGAGGATCAATGGCCGAGAGTCGGATTTCGTAACGAGCCGCCTCCAGGCGCAGCGCACCCGCGAACCCGAATCCCGACCGGAATCGATGGGGTTCATAGAACGCATCGATCGCCCAGACCGCTTCGGCGGAGGACTGAAAGTCAAGCGAAGGCAGGAGGAGGGACGGCGAACCCAGAAGCCGCATCGCGTCGTGCTCGGGCGCCCGAGAGCGGGGACTTAGGCGGTCGGCCAGCACTGCGGTGAAAACGAATGCGCTCACGGCCAGAAGAACATCGCGGGTCCTCACCTTCGAACTCTGGGCGGAAGGTCGCAGCCAGGCGGACAACAGCGGCAACCCGAGCAGCACGGCCCAAGGCCAGGCCAGAATGCGCGTGGGACGGTCTTCCGAAAGGACGAAGGACGGCAGCGCCGCTGTCCATTCGCGCGCGCCGGACTGGGTTCTGAAAAAGGGTGCGGTGCCATCACGATCCCGATGGACCGTCTCAATGTTGAGCGCCCCACCGAGGCCGCACCACAGGCTCCATCCGGCCAAGAGAGCGGTGGCGGGCCGGATTCCCTTCTGCAGCGACAAGGCCAGCCCCGCGGTCAGGATGGAAACCAGGGGAAGGAGAAAGCGCGCCGGAGGATTGAAACCTCCCCGCCACATCGGCCAGACGCTCGCCGTGGTGATGACGCCCACCACGCCGACCAAACCGGCGAA
>JAENWE010000459.1 GCA_016650185.1 Vicinamibacteria bacterium
GGGCTGGCTCGTGGTGGGCGAAGGCCCGCTGCGCCCCTCTCTCCAGGCCGCCGCCTCGGGGCTTAGGGACCACATCCAGTTCACAGGCCGGGTGGGAGAACAGACGCTTCATGCCCTCTACGCAGGGTCGGACGTGTTCTTACACCCGACGCGGTTCGAAGGATCGTCCCTGGTCACGCTCGAGGCCATGGCTCATGGACTTCCCGTGATCGCGACTCGCGCCGGCGGGATTCCCGACAAGGTCAAGGATGGGGCAAACGGGTATCTCGTCAATCCCGGAGACGTGGAGGCGCTTTCGAATGCGATCGTGAAGATCGCGAACGCGCCTCTGGAGATGGAACGAATGGGCCGGGAATCGATCCAGCTTCTAGAACCCTTTCTCTGGCCGCACATCGCCAAGCGCGTGATCGCTCAATATGAACGGCTCCTCCAGCAAAGGAAGAAGCGGTGAACGCGGACGAGTACCGGCGGATGGCCGAGATGGAGGGAGTGCAATGGTGGTACGCAGGCATGCGTCGCATCGCGCGATCGCTTCTGACCCCGCTCCTAGGACCCGCGGCATCGCCGCGCCGGATCCTGGATGCCGGCTGCGGCACGGGCTGGAATCTGCAGGATCTGTCCGCTTTTGGCGAAACCCACGGCATCGACTTGTCTCCGCTCGCCGTGATCACGACCAGACGCCGCGGCGGCCGGGTGGTCCAAGGAGACGTGCTGTGTCTGCCTTACGCCCCCAGGACCTTCGACCTGGTGACATCGTTCGATGTGCTCTATCACGCGTGGGTCCAGGACGACGTGCAGGCGGTTCGTGAACTGGCCCGGGTGTTGAAGCCCGGCGGCTTGATCCTGCTCAAGGTTCCCGCCCTCAAGATTCTCTGGGGCGCTCACGACGAAGCCGTTCATTCGCGACATCGCTACACCAGGGGCGAGCTTGAAACTCTTTTGGCCAAAACTCGGCTCGAGCTCATACGGTCCACTTACGCGAATTCGCTTCTCTTCCCTGTCCTGCTCACCCGACGCTATCTCGACCGGCTCTTGACTCGTCATGGGTCCGACGTGGAGATGCTGCCTCCTCTTCTCGAACGGACATTTGGCGCCCTCCTGTCCATCGAGGCGAGGCTGATCTCGGTCCTAAATCTCCCTATCGGGGCGAGCGTCTTCGCCATCGCCCGAAAGCCAGCCGCATAGAATCCATGAGTCTGGGGCCAGGACATCGACATGACGCCTGAAGAGTTCGAACGAGAACGCCGAAAGAGCGCGGATGCGCTCCGGAACGTGGCGACGAGCGCAGAGAAAGGGAAGGGGGCTCGAGATTCCGAGAGTGTTCTCGGTGCGGTTGAACCGGTCAGAACTTCGGAAGAGTCATCGGAGCCGCGGCCATCGGACCCTCCCGCCTGGAACCCCCCTGCTCCTCCCGATCTCCACCCGGTGAACGAATCCTGGCCGGCCGGCGGAGCAAAGGCTCCTGGCCGGATCGCGGCCTTCGTGGATGGAGCTCGCGAGACGAGACACGAAGCCCAGGTGAAGTTCAACTCGGACCAGGTCCGGCTGGACAACGCCCTCGTGGGCTGGACCTCCGACCACTTCGCGGCGACGCACCAGCATTACGACGCCGTGATCGCTTCGATGCAGAAACGGATGGATGATATCGACACCCGCCATCGCGAACTGGAGAGGGAGCTGGTCCGCCACGTTCACGAGATGGCGCAGCGAATCGACGTGGTCCTTGGCGAAGGAGAAAAGAGCCGAGTCTCCCACGAAGCCGCGCTGCGATCTCTCCGCGATCGGCTTCGCCTCCTCGAAGAGAAGCTCGGTTGAGCCGGAGGGTTTTGATCTGCGCGGCTCAGGCGCCCTTCATCAACGGAGGCGCTGAGATGCTTGTTCTGTCTCTGCAGCGCGAGTTGATCCGCCGCGGCTTCGTGACCGACGTGGCTCAGGTGCCTTTCAAGTGGTACCCGCCCGAAGAAATCATTCGGCAAGCGCTCGCCTGGCGGCTGATTGACGTCACGGAGAGCAACGGCGCCACGATCGATCTGGTCATTGCCACCAAGTTCCCGACCTTCCTGGCCGAGCATTCGTGCAAGGTGGCGTGGATCTTCCATCAACACCGTGAGGTCTACGATCTGTTCGGCACCGAGTACTGCTCCTTCACCGATTCGAAGGAGCACACCGAGATCAAGTCGACCATTCACTCGCTCGACACGAAGACCCTCTCCGAGTGCCGTGATCGCTTCACCATCTCGCGAACCGTCGCCGACCGACTGCGGAAGTTCAATCAACTCGACTCTACACCCTTGTATCCCCCACCGCCGCACGTGGGACGGTATCGCTTTGAGGCGCTCGGAGACTTCCTGCTGTTCGCGGGGAGGCTGGACCGCCTGAAACGTGTCGACCTTCTGATTGAAGCCCTCGCCCATGCTTCGAGCGATGTGCGCCTGAAGATCGCGGGCCGCGGGCCGCTTGAAAGCTCGCTGCGCGACCTCGCGGAGAGGCGAGGCGTCTCGGCACAGGTCGACTTCCTGGGTTTTGTCTCGGATGAGGATCTGCTGACGCTTCTGGCCACCGCGCGGGCCGCAGTTTACGCGCCGGTGAACGAGGACTATGGCTACGTGACCCTGGAGGCGTTCCTCTCCGGCAAGACGCTGATCACCGCCAATGACACCGGCGGCGTGCTCGATTCGCCACCGCCGAGAGCGGCTTCATCGCCGAACCGACGCCCGAGAGCCTGGGCGCTTCCATGACCCGGGCCTGGAACACATCGCCGACGCAGCTCAGGGAAATGGCTGAGGTGGGTCGGAAAAAAGTCGCGCCCATTCAATGGGACGCGGTCATCGACAC
>JAENWE010000460.1 GCA_016650185.1 Vicinamibacteria bacterium
ATCGAATGCCTCTCATCGTGGCCCGCCAGGACTTCGACGCGTGGCTCGACAACGCCTCCCAGCCGAAGGTCGCGATGCGGGTGATCGCGGCCGGGGCCGAGACAAGTTGGACATCGCGCAGCGTCGGCCCGCTGGTCAACAGCGTCCGCAACGATAGCCCCGAATGCATCCTTCCCGCGAGACACGCAACCGAAGGGCAGGGAAGGCTCTTTTAGCCGGTGATGTAGATTCGCACCTCCACGATGACCAAAGTGAAAGCCCGCCGTCCCAAGATCAAGACTCCCCCGCTCCTTTTCGACAAGACCCAGGCCCTCCTCGACAAGATCGGCAAGCGAGTCGAGGGCACGTTCCTCACATATTGGACGTCCACGTCGGGGTCGGTCTGCGACAACGACGTGATGGCGCTCCACGAGGTCCTGCGCTCCATCGGCCCTCAGGACACGATCACGTTGTTCGTGAAGTCGGACGGGGGCAGTGGGATGGCCTCCCTCCGGATGGTTCACCTGCTGCGCAGCTCCTGCAAGCGCCTCGTCGTCCTGGCCCCCCTCAACTGCGCCTCCGCGGCGACCATGTTCGCCCTGGGCGCCGACGAAATCGGCATGGGCCCGCTGTCCTACCTGACCGCGGTCGACACCTCGCTCGAACACGAACTCTCACCGGTCGATCACACGAACAATCTCGTCGCGGTCAGCAACGACGAGGTCGACCGGGTGATCAAACTCTGGCGCGACGCCACCCACGTCGAAGGGCGGAACATCACCCCCTATCAGGAACTGTACAAGTACATCCATCCCCTGGTCATCGGGGCTCTCGACCGGGCGAGCAGCCTCTCACGCAAGCTCTGCCAGGAGATCCTGAGCTATCACCTCAAGGACGCGAAGCGGGCGGAACGCATCGCCCGGGAATTGAACTCGTCCTATCCCGCGCATCAGTACCCGATCACCGCCCGCGAGGCACGGCGTCTGGGTCTGCAGGTCAAGGACCTCGACCCCCAAACCGACCAGTTCCTGCAGCAACTGAACCTGCTCTACTCGGAGATGGGCCAGCGCGCCATCACCGACTACGACTCGGACAATCACCACGACAACGAGATAACGAACATCCTGGAATGCAGGCAGCGCCAGGTGTTCTACCAAGTGGAGAAGGACTGGCACTACCGCAAGGAGGAGCGCCGCTTCGTGCCTCTAAACGATCTGTCCGCGTGGTACTTCTGCGAGAAGAAGAACGGCAAACTGCTGAAGTCCAAGTTCCACATCCGCTGATTCGGGTCCGTGAGAACGGCTTGCCCACGATCACCGTCATCGCGAGTCGGTTCATTGGACTACAACCGTGACCCTTGACAGAAGCCCACCCCGTCATCGCGAAGGCTTCGTCGTTCTGCGTGGCCTGAAGCGATCTCGCCGTCCTGCCGAGACTGCTTCGTCCCATGCATTCCGACGGGGTCCTGCTGACGACGACGGTCCGACACCGGCATCACCCGCATGAAAGCGTCATTCAGAAGGAGAGGGCAAGGCGGCGCGTCTCGCGGATCTCGTCAAACCGGCGATGCCTCACACGCTGCGACGCTCGTTCGCGACCGAACTACTTCGCTCGGGCCACGACCTCCGCACCGTCCAGGAACTTCTCGGACATTCCGACGTCTCGACTACCATGATCTATTGCCATGTTCTGAACCGCGGCGACCGAGGAGTCCTCAGCCCGGCAGACGATCTATGAGGGGAGTAGGCGCCACCGGACGAACCTGGGACGCGCGCGCCCGCAGGATCACCCCAGGCGAGTCTCACGAGCGCTGAAGGAGATACGGCGCTACACTTTCCGAACTCGCCATTGCCAGGAGCCACCATGCCGACGGTTGTCGCCGAAATTGAGGCCCGGGTTCGCTCATTGGACCCCGAGCCCAAGACTGAGCTACTCCGCACTCTGATCGCCGAGCTCGATGGCCCGGCTGACCCCGACGTTCGAGCGCCTCTGGTTGGACGAAGCGCGGAGACGAACAGCGAGAGGTTGCCGAGGGCAGGGTGCAGCCCGTCCCCGGGCGAGCGCGTATTTGCGAACCCGCGCGCACGCGTGGAACCATGAAGTCCACGTTCCACGTCGAGAGTGTCCGATGACCGCGACGTGGGAGCGAGGATCGGACGCATCGCGCCATCCTCTTCATCATGGCAGGCGCTCACCACGCCCGGAACCGCGCAGCTCGAGACGTCCAGACCATGGCGGACGACCTGCGATTGGGGGCGTAAGCGCGGCAGGATGGGCCGACCGGGAAGGGCGGCCCATGCTGGAAGGGCGCGGCGTGGCCATGCGCCAAAAGTCCTTGACCTTCAGTGACTTGGCCATCATGCCCCAGCGATGCGGCGCCAGCATCGGCCGACCGGACGGTCAAGATAGGCCGGTCGGCCTACTTGAGTGTTAGCCAGGCAGTGATGGGAGTCAGATGACCGAAAGAGCGGAACAGGTGAGCTCAATGGTCGCCACCCTCGCTCTTTCAGGAGCGCTGATGGTGGCAATCGCCCATTTCACGTGGGATGTCCTTCAATCGGCGGACTTGGACCTCTTCCACCGGGTGAACGCCATCAATCTAGAGTCCGAAGTCGGCGACGCTCTTCAGGACCCGATATCAACGGCGTCGATCGTGCTCTTCAGTTTGGTGGTCTTCGGCCTTCCGAGCGCTCTGGGTGCTTGCCTGTCTCCCCGCCGTTGGTGGGCGCCAGCGGGCCTCCTGCTCGCAATCGGGACCGTGCTTTGGTTGCGCCGGTTCGCGCCTCTCTTCCTAATGCCAGGGTCGACATGGGCCAAGGCCTCCAGCGCCGTCGCCCTCTTCTGCATGTTCGTGTGGGCCATAGTCG
Organism: Vicinamibacteria bacterium; assembly: GCA_016650185.1. GTDB lineage: Bacteria > Acidobacteriota > Vicinamibacteria > Fen-336 > JAGNNV01 > JAGNNV01. The sequence goes on from JAENWE010000460.1 coordinate 2,847, forward strand.
GCGCGCATCTTGGTAGGCTGGGTCGCAACAATCACCATGCTGGCTAACAACGTCTTGCACCAGACAGGGCGCGGAGGTGTGGCCTTCGCATTTCGTCGGAGGCCAGTCGTTGAGGCGCGCCCTGCAGGTGAAGCCGGGTGTTCGGCGGGCGCGGGGCCAGCTTGAGTTGCTTAGTGTCTCACGCTTGCCGGACTCGTGCGTGCCAAAGTCGTCGCAAACAATTGAGTGCCGACAGCCACCTACTTCAGCGATGGAAATGAGGGAGAGAAATGACAGCGATACCTGTATCGGTGCACGGCTGTGGCGTTTGCAGGGCTCGAGAGAAGGAGCATCTCGTTCGGTTAGAGCCTCCTGAGCTAAAAGCATTCTTTGGTGGCAAGGCGATCGAAGAGATAACCGAGTACGCCTGCAGGATCTGCGGAGCCAAGTGGCGGAATCGGGTGGAGTCGGGCGTTGGTGGCCACGGGAATTCCTGGGAAGCGATATGACCTTGGGCCAACGTCATTTCAAGCGCCGCCGATCAATGAACCTGACGAGGTTCACGCAAACGGCCTGGGGTCCTCGCAGGTTGTTGCAGTGTCCGGCGGACGCAGGGGCCAAATAACGTGGGTCACGCAAACGGCCATCCCGGCGGACAAGCGCTGTGTGATGGGCTCCTCCGCGAGTTGCAGTCGACACTGCCCGATCTCGCTCGCGTAACAGGCAAATCCGCCTGTTCCTTCAGTTCACCGAGACACACACAGTTCGTGTACGCCTATCACATCAAGGCTGATGAACATCTCAGCCTTTACTTCCGCGCGATCCCAGGCGAGGAGGGTGAGGCCCCTCCCGGGGTGATTCTTTCGACACGAGGACGCAAGGAGGACGCGTGGGCAAGGCGATTCCCGGCATTCCTTCGGGTGACCTCGCAGGCCCAACTACCGTCGATCGCCACGTTCCTGCTCGGCACCCCACTTGAACTCGGCACGCGCCAACGACTGAACATCGCGTCGCGCGAGCCTGTCACCCCTCCCGAGGAGGTGGACCTTGATCGCGAGCTATTCGAAGGAGCATTGGTCCGAATCTCCGTCAATCGGTATGAACGCGACTCGGCCGCAAGAGCTGCATGCATCCGTCACTACGGTTCCAAGTGCGTAGCGTGTGGCTTTGACTTCGCCGCCACCTATGGCGCATGGCTGGAGGGGTTCATTCACGTACATCACCTCACGCCGCTGGCGTCCATCGGAGATCGGTATCGAGTTGACCCTCTCCGCGACCTGCGCCCCATCTGCGCGAACTGCCATGCCGTTGCTCATCGGCGGAATCCACCACATACGATCGAAGAACTAAGAGACCTCCTTGCGGCACCAGCCTCGCGCAAGCGCCGCCGAACAATGCAATGAACCTGACGAAGTCCACGCAGACGGACCGGGGCCTTCGCAGGTTATTGCAGTGTACGGACTCTCGCCGAAGCGTGGCAAAAGGGTGCCTTTCTGGCAGAAAGAAAGGTTCCCGGCCCGAGAACGCGATGAGCGCGCCGAGGGTGGGCATAGACGATGAATCCTGACCCATCCACAACGGACGGGCGTCGCTACTACGGGCTGGATGCCGTGCGTGGCGTGATGATGCTGCTCGGCATCGTCATTCACGCCGCCATGTTCTACACGGTCATGGAGTCGGACGTGTTGCCCCTCAAGGACCGCCGGACGTCGCCGCTCTTCGACCTGGTGCTCCTCCTGATTCACAGCTTTCGGATGCCTCTGTTCTTCCTGGTAAGCGGGTTCTTTGGAGCCCTGCTGGTCGAGAAGTACGGGATGAAGGGCGCCTACGGGAACAGAACCCTGCGAGTCTTCGTGCCGTTCCTGATCGCTCTCGTGACCGTGCTGCCGCTGACGGGATGGATGATTATCTCGTTCGGCGTGTCGGTGGACCAGGGCACGAGGGTGCTGTGGACGACGAACTCAGCGCACCTCGAATGGTTGCTGCGGTTGGAGAGGAAGCTGGGGGCGGCCGGTCCGGGGCACCTCTGGTTTCTCTACTACCTGATGATGCTCTACCTCCTGATGCCGCTCTGCGCTCTGGCCAGGCGCGTGTTCGAGCGACGCGGCTGGACGGAAACCCTGAGGCGCTTCACGGCATCGCCATGGCTGCCCGTGGCGCTCTCGACCTGGACGGCCCTGACCCTGTGGCCCTACAAAGGCGGGCTCGTCCAGGGGTTCCAGTTCTTCGCGCCCCACCTCCCATCCCTCGTATACTACGGCACGTTTTTTGTGGTGGGCTACCTCTTCCACGGCTTCCGCGACTTCCTCACCACGTGCGAGCGTCACCTCGGAGCCTATTTCGCGGCTTCGACCCTCATGTTCGTCGCCTCGCTGGCACCTTCGGACCTCGACTATCGGCAAGGGGGCACGACCACCTGGCTACATCTCGTCACGATCTCCCTCAACGGCGTGCTCACGTGGCTGCTCGTGTACGCCATGATTGGGCTGTTCCAGCGCTTCCTCGACCGCGACTCACCTTGGGTCGCTTACATCTCCCAGTCGTCGTACTGGGTGTATCTCGTTCACCTGCCCATCGTGTCGTTCGCAGCCTGGTGCCTGGTGGACATCGACGTCCCGGCCGTCGTGAAGTTCGGATTCGCGGCAGCCTTCACGACGGTGGTCGCCTTCGTGAGCTACCACTACCTCGCCCGCCGGACCTGGATCAGCGTGCTGCTGAACGGGCGTCGTTTTTCGGTGGGCTGGCCGTGGCTCGAGCCAGAGGGCCGCGCCTATTCGACAGCGATGGGCCGGGAGACTGATCCCGTCAGGAGCCGACAATGATGCGCCATGATCCACCAGTGGTCGAACCAGCCTTACAGGCGAGCGCCCTCGCAGCCGGGTACAAGCCGTCCAACAACGAGATGCACCTGGCAGCCCGGCAAGCCAGCGGAGCGGCGACCGGCTGCAGGTGATCTCGGTGTTCTACGGATGCCGCCCTGGAGTAGAAATCTATCACCAAGCCCTTCGTGGGAGAATCAGACCATGGAAAACCAGTACACAGGCGTATTCGAGGAGGTCGAAAACTGGTGGACCGGTTTTGTCGAGGAACTACCAGGCTGCAACGTGCAGGAGCGGACCCTCGATGAGGCGCGAGCAAGCCTCAAAGAGGCAGTTCAGGAGGTTCTCCTAGCCAACCGTGAGCTGGCGCGTCGCGAGGCGGAAGGTCATCAGGTTCTGAGGGAGCTGGTGGCCGTCTCCGTCTCATGAAGCGGGCGGAACTCCTCCGCCACCTGGCTGCACATGGCTGCGAGTTGTTTCGGGAAGGCGGGCGTCATTCCATCTACTGGAATCCGGAGAATCCATCTACTGGAATCCGGAGAATCGAAAGACCTCTGCTGTTCCCCGTCATAGCGAAATCGTCGGCCCCACCGCCGCGCGCATTTGCAAGGATCTTGGGGTGCCGAGGCCAGGCGCGTAGGAGGACATTTTTGCACGCACCGCAGAACAAAGGATTGAAGCGGACGAGCAGCCGCTTCTCGTTGCCTGCTCGCCGCTTAGTCCAGTGTTCAGCGGACCGTAGGGGGTGTCGCAAGTGAAAGCGTTCGTCCGATTGGTGCAGCGCCAGGCAGAGCGACAGCTGCGAGTCCCGGCCGACTACTTGCGGCAGCTAGGTGACACGTCGTTCTCGGGCTTCCTGAAGTTTCTGATGATCCTTCCGGTAGCAGCGCACCGCCGCCGGTCGGATCCAGCGCTCGTTCATGCCGTCAGGATCGCTGCCACCCAGGATGAGGACTGCGGTCCATGCGTCCAGATCGCCGTGAACGCCGCGATCGACGACGGAGTCGAGCCGGACATCATCAGGGCTGTCCTGGACCGGAACCACGACCAGATGCCCAAAGAAGTAGCGCTCGCACTGAAGTTCGCGGAAGGCGTACTGGCCAGAGACGGTTCCGAGGAGGAGGCTCGGGACGAGATCGTGAGGCAACTCGGGCAGACGGTCGTCACGGAGTTGTCTCTTGCCATCGCGACCGCACGGGTGTTCCCCTCCCTGAAGCGAGGCCTTGGGTTCGCGCGTAGCTGTGCGTTGGTGGAGGTAGCGGTGGAGTCGCGGCGAGGCCGCCCAAGAAAGGGATGAACCAGACGAAGCCCGCGCTTCCTCTCGCCGCCGCGGCCTTCGCAGGTTATCCCTGGTGTCCAGCAGATGCTGGAACCGTGAGCGGGCATCGAAGAGCATCCGACCGACGGAGTTCCCGGGCGAGGTGAAGTGGCCATGACGGATCCCATCACGCTGGTGCCCTTCGTCCCTGGAGGGGCGGACTTCGCGAAGAGCCGTGAGCTCTTCCGGGCCCTTGGGTTCGAGGAGGAGTGGTCGAACGATGGCTACGCTGGCTTTCGGGCCGGCGGAGCCAAGTTTGTCCTTCAGGACTTCAACGATCCCTCATTCGCCAGCAATCTCATGATCAAGATCGAGGTGCCGGACCTTGAGGGATGGTGGGCGATCACATCGGGCAGAGACCTTCCCGCCAGATTCTCGGGCTTCAGGCTCAAACCGCCGACCGACTTCCCTTGGGGACGCGAGGTACATTTCATTGACCTCGCCGGCGTCTGCTGGCACGTTGGCACGCCATGACGCCTCCACGAACGCACGTCGCCAGCGCGAGTCGGCCGCGAGCGGTGGCGCCGCCGAACAAGCGGATGCAGCGGTGTCCGGTCGGATCGGCATGATCACTGGGCGAAACCTAGGATGGGGCTCATGAGCGAACCACTCGAACGCAATAAGCAGAACGTTCTGGCGTTCTACGACCTCATGTTCAACCAGTGCCAGCCGGCCGAGGCCGTGAGGCGATACACAGGCGAGGCGTACATCCAGCACAACCCCGCGGTCGGCGACAGGAAGGCCGCGTTTAGCCAGTACTTCGAGCGAAGGGACGCGCTGGCTCGATTCCAGATAGCCTCACACCTCAGAGAAGGAGGAGTTGCCATATGAGCACGCTAACGCTGCTTTGCACAGCAAGCGGCCGACTGGCAAATACTCGCACGGCGGGCGGATGGAGCAACCGGACAGTGGGCGGCCCCGACGCCGCCGAACATTCCGAGGACGGACGCCGTAACTATGACTGAGGCCATCGTCCCATGATGCAAACTAGCGTGACATCCCCCAGCGACAAGGTGAACGCCATCGGCTGGGTGAGCTACATCCTCCATCTCATCGTAGCCATCGCCGCGGTCGTGCCCGGGATCCAGGCTAGCGTCATCCTCCTGATCGTCGCTTTTTTTGCCGATATGGTGTTCCAGGGCGAGGCCATGGGCACCTATCAGGAATCCCACTACTCCTGGCGGCTCAAGTCCGTGCTCTGGGCCGGCGGCCTGTATCTCCTCACGTCCCCGCTGTGGCTGCTGTTCTTTTTCCCGGGCTGGATCGCCTGGGGTCTCATCTCCCTCTGGTTCTTGTACAGGATCGTGCGCGGGATGCTGGCGTTGTCGGATCGACGGCCGGTTTAGGACCTCAGAGATCATCGCGCGGCTCCCCAGCCAGCAGGAGTGGCGCTCGGGGCCTTCTTCAGACCGCCATTTTGGCGACAACTGAGGGGGCCGCCACACTGACGTTTGCGACGCCGAGATCGCTTCAGTCCCCGACAAACTCCGGGTCCTTCGCGATGACGGAATGTGCGGGCGGAGGGACTGGCCGGGCCGACGTTCGCCGACCGGCTGTCCACATGGGGACGGGATCCGTATGCGGGCGGAGGGACTAGACGGGCCGACGTTCGCCGACCGGCTGTCCACATGGGGACGGGATC
>JAENWE010000461.1 GCA_016650185.1 Vicinamibacteria bacterium
CGGTGTCGATGGCTGGTACATCAACGCGGCATCCAAGAACATCGACCTCGCGATCGCCGTCGCCAAGGAGCTCGTCTCCGAGTCGGCCCAGCGGACGTACGTCGATATCGCCGGCCACGTGCCGGCCAACAAGAACGTCACGGTCCTCGACCCGCTCGTCAAGGGCTTCACGGACGCCATCCTCCTTGGTGACGCCCGCCCGCAGACCAAGTCCCTGGACAATTACTGGGGCCCATTCGGCGACGCATGGTCAAAGGCAGTTCCGGATGACGGCTCCGCCGGTGGAGACACCACGGCCCTCGTGGCCGAGGCCTGCACCACGCTGGGCAAGTAGACCTGAACGCATAGCGAACCCGGCCCTGCGGGTCGGGACGAGCCGAACGGGGTGCCTTCGGGCGCCCCGTTCGGTGTAACCTCGTCAGATCAGGTAGCACCAGGGAGATTTCGTGGCTGACGCGATGGTCCCAAAGCGCTCGTGGCTCTCGCGCCTTCTCGGGTCGGGACGTTCGAGCCGGATCGCCTACCTCTACCTCGTGCCCGCCTTCCTCGTGATGAGCATCATCACGATCTACCCACTGGCTTTTCAGGTCTGGATGTCCTTCACGGACATGCAGCTCATTCACCTGAACCTGCGGCTCGGCCTGACTCCCGACTTCGTCGGTCTGAAGAACTACATCGACGTTCTCGCCAGCCAGCTCGCGATCCCGAACTTCAACTTCCTGCGGATCGTCATCTACAACCTCTGGTGGGCGGTCGCGAACGTGGCCATCCATCTGGTTCTCGGGGTGGCAATCGCGCTGCTCCTGAACGTCAAGGGCCTGAAGTTCCGCAAGTTCTACCGGGCGATGTTCATCCTCCCCGTGGTCATTCCGCCGATCATCGTGGCCACCGTCTGGGCGAACATGTTCGATGCCCAGAATGGCGCGATCAACCTGTTGCTCGCCGCGATGGGTCGATTCCTGGGGATGTCCCCCGAGGTCTTCCGCATTGACTGGCTCCGCCAGGTGGCGTCGCCCATCGACTGGTTGCTGCCTTCCTGGAATGGCGGACCCAATCTCTCGCTGCCGCTCGCGTTCTACGCAATGCTGGCCACGAATACCTGGCTCGGGTGGCCCCTCAACTCGGTTGTCGCGACGGGTGCGCTCCAGAGCATTCCGCATGAGCTCTACGAGGCCGCCGAGATGGATGGCGCCACGCCCCGTCAGCAGTTCCGGCACATCACCCTGGCCTACCTTCGGCCGGCGATGATCCCGTATGCGATCTACGGGTTCGTGATCACCTTCAACTTGTTCTTCCTGTCGTTCTTCATGTCGGGCGGCGGGCCCGCCGGGCGAACGGAACTGCTGGTGACCCAAGCCTATCGCCTGGCCAATGAGCAGCGCCTGTATGGCGTGGCGGCGGCGTTCGCGGTGATCATGTTCTTCATCCTGCTTGCCATCACCCTGGTGGCCAACCGCCTGACCAAGGCCACCCAGAGCTACAGCCTGTGAGGTCGCGACGATGAGTGCGCCATCTGTCAGCCGATCGCAGACGCGGTCTCGTTTTGCGCTCTGGAGTCGCCGTGGGCAACCCGGGCTCGTTCGCCAATTCGGCCTGCAGCTGCTCTGCCTGTTCGTGCTCTTCACGGTGCTGTTCCCGATTGTCTGGGTCGTCAGCCTGTCACTTGACCCGCTGAATCGATCCCGGCCCGAAGGCCTGACCATCATCCCGGATGGCGCGACGCTGGAAGCCTATGCCCAGGTCATCCGCCAGCCCACGAACAACGCGATCTCCTTCCTCGACCTTACGCTCAACAGCCTCAAGATCGCGCTGGGTACGTCGCTGATCTCGGTCGGGATCGGGGTTTCAGCGGCCTACGCGTTCTCACGCCTCAACTTCCGCGGCCGGCAGGTCCTGATGATCGCCATCCTCGGCGTCCTGATGCTGCCGGCGGTGGCGACGCTGGTTCCGCTGTTCGTGCTGCTCAATTCCGTCAAGGTGGACCTGCCGCTGCTCGGCCAGTTCAACCTTCGCCAGTCGCTCCTTGGTGTCGGCCTGGCGATCGTGTCCGGCCTGCTTCCGTTCGCGATCTGGAACCTCAAGGGTTACCTGGACACCATTCCGCGCGATCTCGAAGAAGCTGCCGCCGTGGACGGGGCGAGCGTCAACCAGACCTTCCTCAAGATCATCCTTCCGCTCGCAGTGCCGGCCATCGCCGTCACGGGATTCCTCGGTTTCATCGCCGGCTGGACGGAGTTCTATTTCACCTCGACGTTCCTGTCAGGCAACATCACGGATCACACCCTCGCACTTGCCCTGAACGCGATGGTCGGGCAGTTCTCCAACACGCCGTGGTCGCTCTTCTCGGCCTTCGCGATCCTGTTCGCGGTCCCGCCTGCGATCGTCTACTTCATCGTCCAGAAGTGGATCACCTCTGGCCTGGCCATTGGCGGCGTCAAGGGGTGAGATCGACGACAACGGTCGTCCAGGGTGGGATCAACTGGAGCGGCACGTAGCCGTTCAGGCCGCCCTCTTGAGTGATGTTCGGGCTCGCGACCACCAGATTGTCGGACGCGCCGCCGGACACATATCCGAGGGTGGCAGTGGGGTGTCCGCACAGCGGGCCCGAAGCCAGGTTGAGCGCCGGAGCCTCGGCCGGACGGTCGCCGGGGTTCTGGATCACGAGCGCTCCGCTCGCCCCCAGCCAGCGAAGCGTGATCGCGATGTCGCGCCGCGGCGCGACAACCGACCAGGCGCCTCCCCGGTCCAGCGACTGGTTCGCCCCTCTCGCCCGGATGAGCGTGGCATAGGTGTTCAGCAGCGAGTCCGGGTTGGCGGCCCCTACCGCGACGTTGACGGAGTTCGCGTCCGGGGCGAAGCCTTCCCACGGCGTTCCGGTCGTGAAGCCATGCCCTGGCTCGGTCGCGGTCCACGGGAAGGGCGTCCGGATGTCCTCGTCCGGCTTTGTGCCCGGGAGGCCGATCTCCTCGCCGTAGTAGATGAATGGCACCCCCGGGCTCGTCAGGAGGGCCTCGGCAGCGAGCTTCGCAGCCACCGGATCGCCGTGAAGTTCGGTCATGACGCGGGCCTGGTCGTGATTCGTCAGGAACGTCGCGACACCCCCGGCCGGGTAGCGATCGGCCAGCTCGACGATGCCGGAGGTCAGGGTCGATGCATCTCCGAGCCGCGCGGCGCCGAGAGCGGCGGGTCCGAACCCGAAGTCGAAGGCCATGTCCAGCGACCCGCCCGTGACGTAGCCCGCCGTGATGATTCGCGGATCCCAGACTTCGCCGAGGACGAGCGCCTCGGGATTGGTGGCGTGCACCGCGTCACGGAAGCCCGCGAGCCAGGTCTTCGTCTCGGACGTGTTGGTCTGCGTTGTGGGGCCGGTCTCGATCAGGTGCTTCGCGGCGTCCAGGCGAAAGCCGTCGGCGCCACGATCCAGCCACACCCGGGCAATCCGCTCGATCTCCGCGGTGACGGCGGGATTGGCAAGGTTCAGGTCGGGCATCTCGGCGCTGAAGGCGCCGTAGTACCAACCGCTCGGCGACTCGTGCCACGGCGAGCCGCCGGCCACGGGAGGCCATTGCGGATCCGAATCGCGCCAGATGTACCAGTCGCGGTGCGATCCGCCGGCAAGGGCATCCTGAAACCACGGGTGATCAGCCGATGTGTGGTTGATGACGAGATCGAGAAGCACCTTGAGATCGCGCTCGTGAGCGGCCGTTACGAAGGCCGAAAAGTCGGCCAGAGTCCCGTATCTCGGGTCGATCTGCTCGTAGTCGATTACGTCGTACCCGTGGTAGCTGCCGGACGTGAAGATCGGCATGAGCCAGAGGCCACCGACGCCCAGGTCAGATCCAGCGCCAGGGGACCCATCGTTCAGGTAGTCGAGATGCGCGGTCAGGCCACGCAGATCGCCGATCCCGTCGCCATTCGAGTCGGCAAACGAGCGGACGAAGAGCTCATAGAACACGCGATCACGCCACCACTCCCCGGGCAGGTGGGGCATCGGCGTGGCCGCTGGACACTCGATGTCGGCGACCGGACTTGGACCGACGGTGGAGGGCTGGGTCGGTGAATTCGTGGCCAGCTGCGACGGGCCGCAGCCCGCAACAAGCAGCAGCGCGGACAAGAGGAAGGCAGCGCCGTGAAATCGAGCCCGCGATGGGCCGCCACGCGGTCGCTGAGAACCAACCATCACGAGGGAGTTCGAACCGGTGAAACAGCGTTCATTCGTCCGCGAGTATGTCACCGACCACGGCCCGGTTGCCGATGATGCGTCTCCTCGAAACGTTCTTCACTTCACGGGGTCCCGCCGATGACGAGCAACGCCCCTGGCTGGGCGCGCGACGCCGTCTTCTACCAGGTGTTCCCGGATCGGTACGCCTCCAGCCCGCTCGTTCCCGATCCCGGCGAGATGGAACCATGGACCGCCTCGCCCACCCTGCATGGGTTCAAGGGCGGCGACCTGCTCGGCCTGGCCGATCGCCTCGACGAGCTCGTTGATCTCGGGATCACGGCGCTGTACCTGAACCCCATCTTCACTGCCGCGTCCAACCATCGCTACAACACGTATGACTTCATGGCCGTGGACCCGCTTCTGGGTGGCGACGAGGCACTCCGAGAGCTCCTGGACCGGGCCCACGAGCGCGAGATCCGGGTCATTCTCGATGGCGTGTTCAATCACGCCGGTCGCGGGTTCTGGCCGTTCCAGCACGTCATCGAATCCGGCGGCGCGTCGCCCTATCGGGACTGGTTCTACCTGGATGCGGATGTCATCGCGGGACGAAGGGGCGTCCTGGTGGATGAACACCTGTGCCCGGAGCCGGGGACCCGAGGCTACCGCTCGTGGTGGGACGTTCCGGGCCTGCCCAAGCTCCGGGTTGAG
>JAENWE010000462.1 GCA_016650185.1 Vicinamibacteria bacterium
AACCGGGGCAACAACCAACCGGCGCCCATGTCGGCGCCGGCGAGGCCTACCTTGGTAAAGAGGAATGCGATCTTGGCCGTGTGGGAAGCAACCCGGAAGTCGGAGGCCGCCGCGATCACGGCGCCCGCACCCGCCACCGTGCCATTGAGAGCCGCGACCACCGGCCGGCGGCATTCGCGGATCGAAAGAATCAGTTCGCAGGTCACGCGCGTGAAGGCCAGCAGGTCCTCGATCGGCTTGCCGAGAAGAGCGCCGATGATGTCTTCGACGTCGCCGCCGGTGCAGAAGGCCCGACCGCGGCCGGTGATGATGATGGCCCGCACTCCGGGTTCGGAGTCGAGGGCCCGGAAGGTGGCCGCGAGTTCCCGGTAGATCTCGAAAGTGAGGGCGTTCAGCCGTTCGGGCCGGTTGAGCGTGAGGGTCGCGACACCGGTGGCCCGGTCATGCTCGTACAGAAACGACTCGGGTTCGTTCACCTTACCTGCCTCCAATCACCGCGGTGGCCTCGATCTCCACCAGAGCCAGAGGGTCCAGTAGCGCCTTCACTTCCACCAGAGCCATCGCCGGATAGTGAGACCCCATGCGTGACCTCCAGGTTCCGCCCAGGGCCTTGCGACATCGACGATACAAATCGATGTCCGTGACGTAGATCGTCATTCGACCCACGTCCTGCGGCTCGCCGCCCGCGTCTTCAACCACCCTCAAAATTCGGCGCAGGGCTTCACCGAACTGCGTCACCATCGGGGGCTCGGCCTGATGGGGCTCCCCACCCACACCGATCTGGCCGGCCACGAAGAGAACCCGGCCGCCCTCCTTCCCGAACTGACCATGGGAGAAGCCGGGTGTCGGACCCAGGTCGGGTGGATTGATGAAATCGATGCTCATGAGAGAAGCCCTCCCCCGTCGATGACCAGGGCCTGACCGTTGATGCCCCGGCCCTCTTCGGAGCAGAGCATGACCACGACGCTCGCCACTTCACGGGTAGTGAGGAGTCGTTTCTGGGGCGACTGGTTCTTGATCGTGTCCAGGGCCTGCTCGGCGGAGAGGCCGGTCTTCTCCACGATTCGGCCGACGCTCTGCGAAACCATGTCCGTGTCCACGAACCCCGGGCAGACCGCATTGGCGGTGATGCCATTCGCCGCCACTTCCGCGGCCAGGCAGCGGGTGAAGCCCAGAACCGCGTGCTTTGAAGCGGCATAGGCGGCAATGTAGCGAGCCCCGAAACGAGCGGCCACCGAAGCGATGTTCACCACCCGTCCCGAACCCCGCTCGATCATCCTGGGCAGCGCGGCCTGGGTGCAGAGGAAGGTGGCCGTGACGTTGATGGCGAAGATCCGGTTCCACTCCTCCAGCGAGATCTTGGCGACCGGCGCCGAGGACGCCACCCCGGCGTTGTTGATCAGGAAGTCGATGGGTCCGAGCGCCTGCTGGACCTTCGCCACCAGGGCGAGCGCCTGATCGGGCCTGGACAGATCGGCGATGAAATACTGCGCGCGGCCGCCCGCAGCCGCGATCTCCTCGGCCACGCCTTTTACCTCGGACTCCGTCCGCGCGCTGAGGGCGACTTCGGCCCCCTCGCCCGCGAGGCTCCTGGCGATCTCGGCTCCTATTCCACGACCACCCCCGGTGACCAGAGCGACCTTGCCGTTGAACTTCATGTCCTATTCTCTCCAAGGGTCATGAGGCTTCGCCGCCACTTTGGACTGCGATCACGGCATCGGCAAGGATGGATGCCAGGATGCCGAGAGTTTCGCGGCCTTCATCGGCCGAGGCATCCTTGGGAAAGCCAAAATAGGCGGTGGGGCCGCCCGCTTCTTCGAAGGTTTTCTTGCCCTCTCGGATGGCCTGAGAGAGCGAGGCCGGATTCGAGGCCAGGGAAACCCTGATGGACTCACGAACCGTTTCGGGGCGCGCCGCCATCACCATGGAGGTCTCGAACTGGCCGGCATGGCAAGCGCCGCTTTTGAACTCTTCGCTGAGGCGGAGCGCCCAGGGCTTCTTGGTAATGTCCGGAAAGGTCACGGCGAGGCCAGAAATCTCGCGGGCGACGCGCACGGCTTCGTGAAGCGAGGCGATGTGCGACGGGTCGAGGTGGGAGTTCGCGAGAAGAATCCTCGCGAACCCGGCGCGATGGAGGCTGGCGAGAACGTCCACCAGAACCGCGGTCACCGTCTCCGGCCTCAGAGAGAGCGTCCCCGCGAAGCCTTCGGCAAAGCCTGCGGAGGTGAACTGGAGAGCCGGAGCGATCACCACGGGAGAGACGCCGCGCGCTTCGAGAGCCATGGCGCCCGCCGCGGCCATGGCCCGGGCGATGATCACGTCGCTGTGCAGAGGCAGGTGAGGGCCATGCGCCTCAATCGCGCCGATGGGGACGATGACAAGGGCTTCCGGGCCCATGTCCTGAACCTCAACGAACGTCATCTCCGCCAGATATTTCATTGACCCTGATTCCCGCTCGCCCGTATTCTCGCCGCACCCGAGCGAAAAACGGAGAGCGCCGCCTTTGACCCCGAATATTCCTGAATTCATCAATCTCGCCGACTATTGCCTGGACGCCCGGATTCGGGACGGCCAAGGAGAGCGGCGGGCCCTGATCACGGACACCGGGGAGTACACCTACGCCGAGGTTCAGAGGCGGGCCAACCGTTTCGCCGCGGTTCTGCATGGGGCGGGCGTCGATCCCGAGCAGCGGGTGCTCATCGCGATGAGCGACTCGGTTGACTGGGTGGCCGCGTTTTTCGGGGCGTTGAAGCTGGGCGCGGCCGTGGTCATGGCGAACCCCGGCCTCAAGAAGGATGAGATCGAATACTTTCTGGGATACACCCGATCCAAGGTGGTGGTGACGGACCTGGCGTCCGCTGCCGTGTTTCGTGAAGCGGCGGCGACGGCGCCCACCTTGCGTGAGGTCCTGGTCCTGGGCGAGGACAACCTCACCCGGAGGCTCGCATCCGCGAGCGACGCCTTCGAGACCTTCAAGACACACCGTGACGATGCGGCGCTCTGGCTCTTCTCCGGCGGCACCACGGGACGGCCCAAGGGAGTGGTGCAAACCCACCGTTCCTTCATCAACACCACGGAGCTGTACGCGAAGGGCTCCCTGAGCTATTCGGAGGCGGACATCACGCTATCTGTGCCGAAGCTCTTCTTCGGCTACGCCACGGGGTCGAATCTGATCTTTCCATTCTCGGTGGGCGCCACGTCCGTCCTCTTCGCGGAGAAGTCCACCGCCGAGGCGATCTTCGCTCGGATCGCGAAACACCGACCGTCCATCCTTATCAACGTGCCGACCATGGTGCACCAGATGACCTCGCACGGGGACGCGGCGAAGCAGGATCTGAGCAGCGTGCGTGCGACCACATCCGCGGGCGAGGCGCTGAGCGAAGAGTTGTATCGCCGGTGGCAGAAACTCTTCGGAGTGCCCCTCCTGGACGGCTTGGGCACCGCCGAGATGTGGCACATCTTCCTGACCAACACCGTGTCGGAGGTTCGACCCGGAAGTCTTGGCCGCGCGGTTCCGGGATTCGACGTGCGCGTCTGCGACGACGACGGGCGCGAGCTGCCACGGGGCGAAACCGGATTCCTGTGGGTACGCGGAGACTCTCGGGCCATCGCCTACTGGCACGAAATGGACAAGACGCGCCAGGTGTTCAGAGGCGAGTGGTACGCCTCGCGGGACATGGTCCGGCAGGACGAAGACGGCTTCTTTCACTACTGCGGCCGCGACGACGACATGCTGAAGGTCGGAGGCCGATGGCTCGCGCCCGCCGAAGTCGAGAACTGCTTGCAGCAGCACTCGAATGTGGCCGAGGCCGCGGTGGTGGGTGTGCCGGACGCACAGGGCCTGGTCAAGCCTTGGGCCTACGTGGTGGCGCGATCCTGCCCCGTCGAGGCGCGCGCATCGTTCGCCGAAGATCTGAGGGCGTTCACTCTCGAGCGGCTCGAGCCCTACAAAGCGCCGAGGCAGGTCGTGGTTCTGGAAGCCATGCCGCGAACCCATCTGGGCAAGATCGATCGGGGGCAGTTGAAGAAGATGTAGAAGGGCGGCCCTCGGCGCGTTCGGGTGGAAGCGACTTCAGCGCTCTGCGCGGTTCAAGCCCAGGCGCGCATCGACCAGAGTGACGATTTCGTCGAGAGCGTCGAAGCGAAGTCCCCGCTGGCCGGCCTCGAGCTTACGAAGAATCGCTGTCCCCTCCTCGCCCGCGAAGCGCGCCGCCTTGAAGTTGGTCGGAAGGCCCACCTGCAGGACGTTCTTCGGCTGATCGGGTGGACGAAAGGCCTGCGGATCGGGGCTTGCGAGCGTCATCAACGCCGGATCGAACTCCGTCCACACGCCGGGGTCGGCGTAACAACTCTCCAGGGCTTCGGTCTCGATGGCCGGGACACGCTTGAGATAGGGCAACGGGGGCATGTTCATGATCGCCAGGCAGGGCACGCGCGCCTTCGCGATGCGGGCCATCAGATCGCGCACCCCGGGGGCGCCGTACTGGGCCTCCTGCATGCCCAGCACCACAAGATCGAAGGCACCCGGATCGACGTCCTCGGGCGCCGCGCCGGAAAGGGAGCCCGGAAGCTTCGTCGACGAAACGTCGAGCAGCGGGCGTAGGCCGAGATCAGGCGGGGGGCGTGCCTTGCAGACCGATCTCCTCCGCCACCGGCTTCAGGGCCTCGATGATGAACGCGGTGTGCTCTTCGATGGTCCGGCCTACCGCTTCGGCGCCGCCGAAAATGTAGGACCGATCAACGGAACGGGCAAACGCCTTGTCCTTGAACTTCTTCACCACCGACTCGACGGGAAGATCGTGGATGCTCTTCGAGGGGCGGACCTTCACGCAGGCGCCCACGAAGCCGACCAGTTCGTCGCAGGCGTAGATCGCCTTCTTGAGCGGAGTGTCGCGGAGAATGTTCATGTAGTCGGCGTGTGAAGAAATGGCTTCGATGATCTCTTCCTCATAGCCGCGCTCGCGCAGGATGTGCTGGCCGAGCACCAGATGCGTCTCTTCGGTCGGATGCTTTTCGTAGTCGAAATCGTGAAGCAGGCCGACGATGCCCCACCTCTCGATCTCGGCCTCGTCGGTGATGCCATAGTGGCGCGCGTAGGCCTTCATAGCCGTCTCCACCGCCACTCCGTGTTTGCGAAGCGCGTCGGTCAGCGTGAATTCGTACAGAAGCGCGAGCGCCTCGGCGCGGGTCTTTCGTTCAGCCATCAAAGCGATCATAGACCGCTGCCGCACCCCCCCCTTGGCCCGGGCGGCCGGTCGCCAGCGTTTATGCCGGCAGGCCTTTGGCCGCCACCTGCTCCATCTCGTTCGCGAACGCGTCGATCTCATCGACCGTCGTGTAGACGTTAGGGGTGACCCGCAAGCCCTGGAACTCCTCATGCACGATGGGCACCGTGAAGATCCGCTTCCTCGCCCAGAGGTGGCTCTGCAGCTTGCCCGTGTCGACGCCCCGGATCCCGACGTTGCCGATGGCGCAGCCCATTTCCGGATCGAAACTGGTGTTGATGACGAACTTCGGCTGGTCCGACAAGCGCTTCATCCATCGGTCGCGGAGATAGCGAAGTCGCGCCGACTTTCGCTCCGCGCCGATGCCGCGATGGAACACCATCGCCTCGGCGATGGCGTTGTGGTTCGCGGCCGGGTGGGTGCCGATCTCCTCGTACTTCCGGATGTCGTCATCCTGCTTCGGATCCGCCGCCATCAGCGGCCACAACGACTTGATCCGGCTCTTGCGCACGTACAAGAAGCCGGTGCCGATGGGAGCGAGCATCCACTTGTGCAGACTGACCCCGTAAAAGTCGCAGTCAAGATCCGCGAGCTTGAACGGCCATTGGCCGAAGGCGTGGGCCCCGTCGACGATGACGTCGATGCCACGGGAGCGGGCGAACTCGCACACACGCTTTACCGGAAAGATCTGTCCGGTGAGGTTCGTGATATGGCAGATCAGAATGACCTTGGTCTTCGCGGTGACGTTCTTGACGAACCGCTCGTACAGATCGTCCATCGAAGGCGCGGGCACCGGAAATGAGAACTGCTTCAGAACCACGCCATCGCGACGCTCGCGCTGCTTCCAGGCGGTGATCATGCGCGGGTAATCCTGATTCGTGGTCAGAATCTCGTCGCTCGCCTTCAAATCAAGGCCCATGATGCAGATCTCAAGCGACTCGCTGGCGTTTCGGGTGATCGCCATTTCCTCGGGATCACAGCCAAACTCCAGGGCCAGGTCGCGGCGGACGCCTTCAATG
>JAENWE010000463.1 GCA_016650185.1 Vicinamibacteria bacterium
GCACCCACAAACTCGGGCGGCGCGATTTCGTGGTCATGTCAGTGGCTGGCGGAGCGGCGCTCGCGACCGCCCCAGGTCCCGCGCTCGGCAAGGAACTCGAGGTGGTCGAGGCCGATGTCGAGGTCAAGACCCCGGATGGGGTCTGCGACGCGGCATTCATACACCCCAAGAGCGGCGCTCATCCGGGCGTGCTCCTCTGGCCCGACGCCTTCGGCCTTCGGCCGTCCATGCGGGCCATGGCGAAGCGCCTCGCCGCCGAGGGCTATTCGGTTCTGGTGCCGAATCCCTTCTATCGGGTCTCAAAGGCGCCCTTCACGGATGCTTCGAAGTTCAACTTCCAGAATCCCGACGACATGGCGAAGCTGCGCCCGCTGATGGGCTCGGTGAACGCGCCTGGAAATCCGGAGAAGGACGCCGCCGCCTACGTGGCCTTTCTGGATGCCCAGAGGGCGGTCGACAAGTCCAAGAGGATCGGCACCCAGGGTTATTGCATGGGCGGACCCCTGGTTGTCCGCACCGCCGCGGCGTTGCCCGATCGCATCGGAGCCGGCGCTTCGTTTCATGGGGGCGGCCTCGTCACCGACAAGCCCGACAGCCCGCACCTGCTGGCGCCAAAGATCAAGGCGCGGATGTACTTCGGGGTGGCCTCGAACGATGACTCGCGTCAACCCGACGCCAAGGTGAAGCTGAAGGAGGCGTTCGCCGTGGCCAAGGTGCCGGTCGAGGTCGAGCTGTTCACCACCGCTCTTCACGGCTGGTGCGTCCCGGATATGCCGGCCGGCCAGAACGGACCGATCTACAACCAGCCCGACGCCGAACGAGCGTGGGCCAAGCTCCTGGCCCTGTACAAGGCGTCGCTGGCTTAGAACTATCGGCAGTGCGGCACGGTCGGCATTGCCAAAGGCGCCGTGCCGGGGCCGGCGGCTTCCAGCTGACAGGCAGCGGCTCGAGTTTCCAGAGGGTCCTGTTCGAGACGCAGGGCTTGGGTTTCACACGCGCGAATTTCACGCGATGGCGCGACGGTCGCCTTCATCGAGCATCCGCTCTAAGGCGACGATCGGGGCTTCGTGACCATCGCGCGCTCGGGCGAGAAGAGCCTGCGGATCGCGCCGGAGTGGCAGGCCGCGCAGGGCCTGTCCTGGTCGCCCCGAGGTGACGAGGTGTGGTTCACCGCGAGCCTCGCCGGAGAGAACGGCGCGGTATTCGCCGCGCGAGCCGGAGTTGCCCCTCGTCTGGTCTACCTCGACAGGCAGGCGGCCCTCGCGCTTGAGCCTCGCGGCGAGCGATTCGCCCTTGACGTCACCCATGACGAAGTAGAGCGTGCCGACCACCGGCTGAGGAGCGTTCCGGCGCTTTGGCCCCACAACGAACGCAGAAGAGAGCGTCGTCGAGGAGGGAAGTGTGGAAGGAGACGCATTCCATGCCGTTACCTTTCAAGAGTTGGGAGTTCACCGAGCGGATGGGTGTCGCCACCGGTCGGGACGGTCGCCTTCGGGCCGCCCGTATGTTCATCGATCTGATCGAAGAGCTTTCGGATGCGGTCGGTGGTGTGCCCGGTCTTCACGGGGTCGTGAGCCGCCGCCTGAAGGTCGACGACCTGCAGCCACAGCGCCTTCAAGAGTTCGAAGCGCCTCGCGCGCCGGGACTTCGCGCGTTCGAGCCGCGCCTCGAGGCTGCGAACGGCATCAACCTGCCGTTGGAGAATCTCGCGCACCTCGCGCCTTTCGTCAGCCGGGCCGTCATCCAGGCCGAGCGCCGCGAGCCTGTCGACCAGGCGCTTGGCCTCGGGTGGATCGAAGGCCTGAGCGACGCCCGCGATCTGAATATCGAGCGAGCTGATCGAAGCAGCCAGGCGCAGGACGGATGCTTCGATCTGCACACCCAAGCTGCGGGCAGTCTCGGGCAGGTGGGCGGCGATGATACGGACCGCATCGACGAGGCTGGCGACGGTCGTGGGCTCTTGTAGGGATCCGCCATGCGTCGCGGAATCGTCGGGCAAAAGCAATACCGCGACTTCGGGCTTCGCCCAGAATGGTTGGTTCGCTGTCGAAACGTCAAACGCCCGCGTGGCGGTTTGCGGGCTTAAGCCCTGGATGCGGGCGAACCGCCACCATTGGACAACCAGCCAGACCGCAGCGCCTCCCATCGGCAGAATCGAACTCAAGGCCAGAAAGGCCCACTTGAGATCCGGATTATCGCGGCCACCTCGCCCCGTGTTCAAGACATTCGAGAGGTCGGCAAGGATGAAGACAAAGAAAGGCGACAAGAGAAGGAAGAACATCGCCGTCCAACCGGATGCCCACCTCGCCCATCTGAGTTGCGGGGGCAAGCGCCTCCAGACATCTCCCGCTCTGCGAAAACGCGTTGGGTACCATCCAAACCACCCCTCCGGCTGTTTGAGGACTTCCCTCACGATCCGGGAGGGTTCGAAGCCTGCCCTCATTGCCCGGTAGCCACCCACGGTGAGGTCTAGAGCCAGGAACGCGACCATACCGACCGCGAACGCGAGCAGAAGCGGATATGGGAACGAGGGAGACCCTCCGCTGAGCCACCATGCGGCGAGGAGTAGAAGGACGAAGGTCGCCGCCAGGCTCCCCCAGAACAAGTCCCCCAGACCCAGCAACTCTGCTGGGGGCTGGTCGGAGCCCGGGCCTGCGAGAGCTGCTTTGAGCCTCGTCGCATCCAGCCAGCGTTGGTCCGGGTTCTTTGCCAGACATCGCGTGAGCGCGGCTTGGATCTCGGGAGGAATGCCCGACGCGAGCGAGGCCAAGGTCGGGGGTTCTTTCGTGATGTGTTGAACCATCACGTCGCCCGGCGTCGGGCCCTCGAATGGCAGGCGGCCCGCGAGAATCGCGTAGCCCATGACGCCGAGGGAGTAGATGTCGCTGCGCGCGTCGATGTCGGCCTTGCCCTGGGCCTGTTCAGGCGACATGTAGTGCGGCGTGCCGACGACGCTACCGGCGGTCGTCATCGTCTGGCCCGCGCCTACCGCCTTCGCGATGCCGAAATCGGTCAGCAGCGCGCGGCCAGTGCCTTCTTCGATCAGGACGTTGTCAGGCTTGATGTCGCGGTGGACGATCCCGAGCTTGTGGGCGTATTCAAGGGCCTCCGCGACTTCGATCAGGATTCGGCGCGACTCTTCGACAGGGAGCTTGCCTTCGCGCTTCAGTCGCGTGGCGAGCGACTCGCCCTTGACGTAGCCCATGACGAAGTAGAGCGTGCCGTCAACGTCGCCGAAGGTGTAGAGCGGAACGATGTTGGGATGCGAGAGCCTGGCGGCTGTGCGCGCCTCTCGCCGGAAGCGATCGCGGCTGTCCTGGGTCGTCCCGCGGTCGGGCGGCAAAACCTTGATCGCGACTTCGCGTTCAAGCGCTGCCTCGCGGGCGAGGTAAACCGCGCCCATGCCGCCCTTGCCGAGGAGACCCGCCACCTCGTACTGACGCCCGAGCGCGAGTGTCAAGGCCTCACGGAGGGGGTCTGAGGGCTCGACGGAGGCCGCCACCACGGCCGCCCCACAGCGCTGGCAGAAGCGGGCATCGTCCGCGAGTTGCGCGTTGCACGAGGGACACTCCATGATCGCCTCCGTCTCGAAGAGTAGGTGAGCGCACGAAGCCTGCAAAGTGAATCGTCCCCGCCCCACTCTTGGTTGAATTGGGGAAAGTGTATCGCCACTCCTCCTGGTTGACGCGGGAAGCCTGGTGTCAACCTTTCGAGCGAGGACTCCCGCACGGACATTCGCGGGCGGATGGCCGACGATTCCGTTGAGCGCGACCTCAGCTGGTTCGGCAAGGAGGGCCTCGGCGGGTTGAGGACAGGGCGGACGCAGGAGGATCGCTTGCCTCCGGCCATTGGCAGGAGCCATACTGCATTGCCAATTCGACTCAGGAGGGACATTCATGGAAGCTCAGACAACAGTGGATCGATTCGGTCGCGTAGTGATTCCGAAGGTGACCCGCGACCACTTCGGGCTGGTGCCCGGCTCCGCTTTGACCGTGATCGACGCCGAGACGGGCGTCCTTCTGCAGCCGACCTCGCCCACGGCCGCGCTTCGCGTCAAAGGCGGGGTGCTGGTGTTTCAAGGCGACATCACGGGTGCTGCAGATGCCCCGGTGCGGCGCGAGCGTGACGAAAGGATTCGCCGCTTCCTTCCGGGCCGGAAGCGTTGAAAGTCCTCTTCGATACCACGGTGCTGGTGGCCGGGATCGTGGAGGCGCACCCTCACCACGACCGCTGCCTCCCCTGGCTCCAAAAGACTCGCGGGACCCCGGTCGATCCTTATGTCACTGCGCACACTCTCGCTGAGCTCTACGCGGTCCTCTCCTCCTACCCGACCAGGCCGCGCATCTCGCCAAGCATGGCGGCGAGGCTCGTGCGGGAGAATGTTTCCTCCCGGGCGCGCGTGGTCACCCTGACCGCCACTGACTATCTGGCCGCTATTGACAACATGTCCGAGTTGTCGCTTTCGGGCGGGGTCATGTACGACGCCCTGATCGTGCGGGCCGCCCAGAAGGTGGATGCCGACCGCCTGCTCACTCTCAACGCGCGGGATTTCCTGCGCATCTGGCCCGGCGGGGCCGGCGTTATCGGTTCGCCGTGAGGGTGGCCGATCTGACCTTGGGCTCCAGGCTCGGCCCCTATGAAATCAGCGCACCCATTGGCGCAGGCGGGATGGGCGAGGTCTAGCGCGCGCGGGACGGCAATCTCAACCGCGACGTTGCCATCAAGGGTCTCCCCTGCCGCGATGGACAGGGCCATCCCGTTGCCTCGGAGGTGGTGACCGCTATCATCCGGATATGACGCCGGACACCGAGGCCCTGCTGCGATCGTGTGCGCTCTTCTCGAGACTGTCCGCGGACGACCGGCGCAAGGTCGCTGAGGTCTCGGTGGCTCGCCGATACGAAAAGGGCGACCCGATATTCTCCGAAGGGGACGCCTCCGACCTGCTCTTCACGATTGTTTCCGGGCGAGTGAAGGTCGTGAAGGCTATTCCAGGAGGGAAAGAACTGATCCTCGAGATCCTGGGCCCCGGCGACCCGCTGGGCGCCATAGCGGCCTACGAAGCTCGCCCCTACCCAGCCTCGGCGATCGCTCTTGAGCCGGCGACGTGCCTCGCCGCGAAACGCGCGCCCTTCATGGCCCTGCTCGAGACCTGCCCGTCCCTGGTACGGGGGATGCTCGGCGGCTTCTCGCTCCGAGTGGTGGAACTTGCAAAGCGCCTCGGCGAGATCACGGGAAGCCGGGTCGAGGCGCGATTCGCTCAGATCTTCCTGAAACTGGGGGATCGACTGGGGCAGCCACGAGGCTCCGGCATCTTCATTCCCCTTGCGCTCTCCCGCCAGGATCTGGCCGACCTGGCCGGCACCACCATGGAGACATCCATTCGAATCATGAGCCGTTGGGGCAAGGAGCGAGTGGTCGCAACCGAAGCGGATGGGTTCGTGGTTTCGAGCCGCGAGGAACTCGAGAGTCTGGGTCGTTGAGAGGTCAGAGCGCCTGAATCCGGGCCACCAGAGCGTCTCGTTCGATGGGCGTCATGGCTTCATCCGTCCCGGGATAGACGATGTTTTCCTCCTTGAGGTTGTGGTTGCCCAGGACCAGGTGGAGCCCGTGACGAAGTGAGTCGACCGCAGAGGCTCCGTCGCCGATGGCCGCTTCGATCCGCTCGAGGCATTGAAGAATCTCAAGGTGCTCATCGCGCATGACCGCGGTGGGGCCCATCGTCGATGAGAAGCCGGCCTTGTTTTCGAAGGCGGGAAAGAGCAGATCTTCCTCGAAGCGAATATGACGTCTCAGGCCAAAGGCGAACACCGCATACAGCGATGCCGCCTCGGCGAAGTCACCTCTCGCCCGGGCTTCAAAGGCGGCGGACTCGAGGGCGTCGAGGCGGTCGTGATCCCAGGAGAGCGCGTCCGTCACCGTGCGAAGCGCCCCTCGTTCCGCCTCCCGGCGGGAGACCTCGACCCACCAGATGTCGGGGCCCTCTTTGGTGGGCGTCCACTCGAACTCGCCCTTTCGTTCGGCCTGAAATCGGACCAGGACCGCCCCAGGAGCCCGTTCCGTCACGAGAGTCACATGCTCGCCCGGAGGCCGGAGATCGAACGCCTCGAGGACACGGAGTTCCAGGACCGGAGAAGGGAGATCGGGCCCCACCTGATGGATGGTCGCGAGAGATGCCTGGTTCAAGGATTCCTCCTGAGTAATCGGGCGCCGCTACGCGCGGGCCTTCACCGGGGATTGTGGAGCACCGGAATCCGGAGGAACATGACGCCGGTCATGGACGGACAAGGAACGTCTGCCAGACTGAACCCCATGGATGATGCAAATGGCTCCTCCGTATCGCTCCCGTCCGCTGTCAAGCTAGGGAAGCCATCGATTGTGGTGAGTTCTTGGGTCCAGGAGGCCTGAATGGAAACCGACGTCCGAAAAAACCCGGCCCTTCTCAAGCTCGATCTGTACTGTCGCGGCGTTCGTCTGGACGACTCATGCCTGGTTGAAGAGGATGGAGGCCGCAAGATTCTCCGCACCCGGGCCGGCCTCGGCAGCGGCCTCGAGTTGCTCCTGCCCAGCGGGCTTTGGACCAACGTGCCGGTCAGCGAGTCCTTCGCCCGGGAGTCCCCCTACATTCTGAAGCGATCGGCCGGAGCCTATCGGCTGCACACCGACGACCATTTCCTCTGCGACGTCGACCTTGCCCCTCAACCCGGCTGGTACGAAAGAAAGACCGCGAGTGGCAAGCCCATGACTCGGATCGGGACCCTGCAGGGCACTTATCTCGGCATCTATCAGGCGAAGGTCTGCGAATACTGGACCGAAAAAACAAAGGTCAACTGCAAGTTCTGCTCGGTGGGTTTGAACCTCGGCATCGACGACGCCGATGACAAGACCCTCGATGAGGTGATGGAGGTCATCTGGGCGGCCCGGCGCGAGTCTGGAATCACCTACGTGGACTTCAACACCGGCCACTACGATGGCGAAACGTATCTCGACATCCTTGAACCCTTCATCAAGAGGATCAAGAAGGAGGTGGGCCTCCTGGTCGGCATCCAGACGCCGCCCCATCACGATCTCAAGCGCTATGACGCTCTGCGCGCCATGGGCCTGAACCGGGTTTCCTTCTGTTTCGAGATCTTCGATCCGGAACGTTTCAAGGAAACGTGCCCGGGCAAGAACCGGGAATACGGTCTTGAACGCTACCTCGAGGCCATAGAGTACTGCGCCTCTCTCGGAAAGAAAGGTCCGATCTCCGAGCCCTGGGTGACGAACGGCGAGATCATCGCCGGACTCGAGCCGCCCGAGTCATCGATCAAGGCCATCGACTGGATTACGTCGGTGGGCGCCATCCCGACGGTATGCGTCTTTCGCCCGCTCATCGGGACCGACTACGCGGATGTGCCGCCGCCCAAGACCGAGGAGATGATTCCCATCTTCCGACGCCTCTACGAGAGCTGCATGGAGCGCGGTCTGCCCGTGGGCGCCGCTCCCGACATTCACGTGAGTCTGGTGATGCTGCCCGAAGAGTGCCGCTCGCTCAGCGACAAGCGCTATCCGCTTGGCGAGCTGAAGCTCAAAATGCTGGGCAAGGCCGTCCGCTATGGTCTCGGCCGGCGCTTGCGTCGGCGTGAGGAACAGTTCGGGCCAGCCCAGATGACGATCGGAAGTCCGGTCGACCAGAAGCCAAGAGTCGGAGGAGGCCCTGCTCAGTCCAGCGGAGTTCACGAAGGCTTGGGTGGCTGAGCAGCATTCGGCGCACCCGGTAAGGCAGGACAACTACAGGAACATCAGGCCGAAGGCGCAGGGAAGATAGAGCAGAGAAACGCCGAACAGCGACGCAGCGGTGTTCCGATTTCGGTGGAGCGCGAAACGCGCCGCGAACCCCACGAAGACCAGGGACAGACCGATCCCCAGAAAAGCGCCGAGGAGAGATGCGTCTTGGCCGAGAAGCGGAGCCGCGGTGATCGGAACCAGACAGATGGCATACAGAACCGCCTGTCGCCCCACCATCCCGCCTTCCTGGTCTAGCACTGTAAGCATCTGAAGCCCGCCACGGGCGTAGTCCTCCCGGTACATCCAGGCCAGGGCCAGGAAATGCGGAACCTGCCACGCGACCATAAGGAGGAAGGGGATGAAGGCCGCCATGGAAAGAGGCGCGCCGGTGGCCGTCCAACCGATCAAGGGAGGCAGGGCGCCCGGGATGGCGCCAACCACGGTGTTGAGAGAGGTCTTGGCCTTGAGCGGCGTGTACACCAGTATGTAGAGAACCCAGCTCAAAGCCGCGATCCCCGCGGGGAGCATGCCAATGAAGAGCAGCACGATGAGCCCGGCCAGGCTGATGACCAGGCCCATGACCAGGGCCGAAGAAGGGCGGAGGGCGTTTACAGGCAGGGGGCGGAGACGAGTTCGATTCATCAGAGCATCCGTTCGCCGCTCGAGATACATATTGACCGTGGAAGCGCCCGCGGTGATCAGAAAAACCCCAACCACCACAGAGACGAAAGCCAGGTCCCATCGAGGGTGAGGAGCCAGGCCGTATCCAGCGGCCGCGGTGAGGGTCACCAAACCCGTGATCCGTACCTTGATCAGGGTCAGAAAGTCTCGAGAGGAGATGAAGAACGCCATAATCAAGCCGTGCCGCCGCAGTTTACTTCTGCCGCTCTTTTGCCAGTTCGGGCTCGACCAGAGCGAATTCCCGCTCGAGAGCCAGGTAGGCCTGCTCACTGTCCTCCAGGCTCTTGAGCCGCAAGACGCTCTCCAGCGTTCTGGCCGCCTTCACCACACCCACCGCCCCCAGGTTTCCCGCGGCGGACACCAGGGAATGCGCGAATCGATGGGCCTTGAGGTAGTCCTGTTCGGACAGGGCCTTGGAAATCCGCGTGAGCTTGTCCGGAACCTCCCGCAAGAAGGCGTCGACCAGTTCGGTCACCAGGTCGGATCCGGAAGACCCCGCGGGCAGACCAAGGCTGCGGAGCCTGGACAGGGCGCGGCCGTCAACGATGGTGGGCAGGCCTGGCAAAGAGCCAGCCACGGTGGGCAGCGGGGAGTGGACCGGTGTGGGGCTCTCAGACCGGGCGATCGAACCGCTCCGGCGCTCCGGCGCCGCTTGCCCGCGGATCGCGATCTTGGCTTTGTCGATCACCACCGTCAATGCCTCGCGTTGAAGAGGTTTCGCGAGGTAATCATCCATCCCGGCATTGAGGCAACGCTCGCGGTCCCCGGCCATGGCGCTGGCGGTCAGGGCGACCAACCAGGGTCTGGGAAGACGCCCTTCATCTCTGATGGCTCGCGCCGTCTCCAGACCA
This sequence comes from Vicinamibacteria bacterium, assembly GCA_016650185.1. GTDB lineage: Bacteria > Acidobacteriota > Vicinamibacteria > Fen-336 > JAGNNV01 > JAGNNV01. The sequence continues at coordinate 9,297 of JAENWE010000463.1, forward strand.
TCCATCTCGGGCATGTGGAGATCGAGAAAGACGATGTCGTAGGTCCGAGCAGCCATGGCCTCCAGGACCTCCCGACCGTTGGAGACGCAATCCACCACCGCGAAGCCCAGGCTCCTCAGGGTGAGGCGCGCCACCTTCTGATTAACCAGGTTGTCCTCCGCCACCAGCACGGAGAGAGTGAATCCTGACCCTGGATCAGAAAGGGCGCGCGGGGCCTCGGTGGTATTCCGACCGCGGCCGCCGAAAACCGCTCGTTCCACCGCCTGATAGAGGCCGAAGGCCTTGATCGGGGTCATGGCCGCCGCCATCGAAATTCCCTGGGTAGCCACGACGTTCCTCGACGCGATCGGCCGGAGCGAAATGACGGGAACGCGCTTCTCGATACAACGCTCCTTGAGGGCCCGGAGCGCCGTCTCCGAAACCGCGGCGGCCCGGGCATCGAGATTCCGGCTGTGGTCAATGATGGCAAGGTCGAAGACCTCTCCCCGTCTCAATCGATCGCTGGCATCGGTGATGGACGCGCGCACGAACGCGCCGCCCCATCGCGTGAGCAACCGCGCGATAACGTCGGCCGTCATCGATCCGGTGGCGCACACCATGACCCGCTTGCCCGCGAGCCAGGTCGAGGCGGGGCTGAGATAGGGCTGCTTGGTTTTGCCGATGACCTCGACCGGAAGGGCCAGAGTGAACATCGAGCCCTTGTCGGGCGTGCTCTCGACGCTGAGGCGGCCGCCCATCATCTCGGCCAGTTGATTCGAAATCGCCAGGCCCAGACCGGTTCCGCCGTAGCGGCGCGTGGTAGAGGCGTCGATCTGGGAGAAAGGCTTGAAGAGCCGGCCCCGCTTCTCCTCAGGGATACCGATGCCGGTGTCGGTCACGGTCATGACTATTTCGGCCCAGACGGCGCCCTCCCGCTGCTGCAGGGGTTCATGCTGGAGACGGACCTCGATCAGAACTCCGCCGGCTTCCGTGAACTTGACGGCATTGGCCACCAGATTGACCAGGATCTGACGGATCCTCGTGCCATCACCCCAGAATTCGAGGGCGGCAGTCGCATCCACGAACCCGGCGAGGTCGAGACCTTTTTCGGACGCCCGCGCCGCCAGCAAGTCGAGGCACTGTTCCAAAAGTCCCTCGGCCGAACATCGGTGCCGGTCCAGCTCGAGCTTCCCCGCCTCGATCTTCGAGAAATCGAGGATGTCGGAGATCAGGGAGATCAGGGTCTCACCGCTTTTCTGAATGATCTGCGCGTAGTCCCGCTGCTCGCCGCTGAGGTCGGTGTCGAGAAGCAGTGACGTCATACCGATAACCGCGTTCATGGGGGTACGAATCTCATGGCTCATATTGGCCAGGAAGTCGGATTTCGCCGCGGTCGCGGCCTCCGCCGATTCTCGAGCCCTGGTGCTTTCGCTCTCCGCATCCTTGCGAGCGGTCACGTCTTGACCGACCGCGATGAGCATGCCGCCCGGCCCGGGAGCGAATTGAAACGCGAGGATCCGTGGGGTTCCATCTTTCGCCCTCAGCCGGGCCTCAAAAGGTGGCGAAGGCGATTCATCCCGGCGTACCGTCTTGCTGAACGCCGTCCGCATGTGCTCCGCGTCTTTCACGTTCTCCCAGACCAGTGTCCAGAAGCCCTCGCCTATCGCCTCGGCGGCCTCAAACCCGAGCAGGGTGTGGATTCCCGGGCCGGCGTAGGCCACGCGACCCTCCGGGTCCGCAACTAGAACAATGGCCGGAACCCGGTCGAGAATTTCGTTGGAGAGCCGAAGCTGGGCTTCGAGATTGCGCAACTCGGTGACATCGCGCAACGAAATCCCGAGCGCCTTCTCTCCCTCAAAGACCATCTCCCGAGTTCGGATCACAACGTCCAGCGACCGGCGTCCGGACTTCATCTTCTTCTCAATGACGCGCTCGACGTCGAGAGGCTCGTCGAACCGTGCCCGCCCCAGGTCTTCGGGCAAAGCCAAAAGGGTCCGTGCCGCCGGGTTCGCGAAAAGCACGCGGCGGTCCGCGCGAACGACCAAGAACGCGCCGGTCCGGTGCTCCGCAGGGATAGCGGCGCTGTCTCGCTCAGAAGAGCCGGAGGACTCCGGGGGCACGGCCGCCGCGGCTGCTTGCTTCGGGGCGCCTAACGCTTCGAGCATGTAGTCGGCGAGAAGTTCGGGTTTCGCCCTCATCTTGAAAACCACGCCATCCCGGCGAATCCGGACGACCTGGGCATCGGCTTCGCTGATCAAGCCCTGGGAATAGTCGTCCATCGCCTTCCTGATCCGGCGAGCCAGGTCCTTGGGGTGGTATGGCTGAAAGAGGATGCCCAGGGCGGCGACATCGATAGCTCGAAGAGTGTCCTCGACATTCGGCGTCTCCGCGAGGATCAGCATACGCAGAGGCCGTTCGGCGGTCTTTTGGGATGCTCGGGCGAATGCGAACGCGTCGGTATCGCCCAGGCGGCGACGGACCAGTAGAACGGTCGCCGTGCCGGCCCGAGAGACCGCATCGTCAAATGAGTCCGCGGTGAGGGCAACCAGCCCCTGACCGGTGAGCTCGGCGGCGATAGCGCGGGCGGAGGGGCCCTCCGTGTCCACCACAAGCACATCGACGGCGAGCCGGGGCGCAGGTTTCGACAGGCGAGCGGACGCGCCCGTCCGCCCCCTGGAAGCAGACCGCCGTCGAAGTTCAGCCGACGTTGACACGGAGATTCCCTTGGAAACGCCTCAAACCAAAAAAACATGAACTGGGAGACCGCAAGCTGGAAAGCTGGTCGGCCTGAGCCGGAAGA
>JAENWE010000464.1 GCA_016650185.1 Vicinamibacteria bacterium
ACCGCCTTCGGCGAGCTCATTGCCCACACCGGCACCGACCCCCAGCCCTACGCCTTCGCCGGCGAGCCCTACGACCCCAACACTGGTCTTCAGTACCACCGGGCTAGGTGGATGGATGCTAGGGGTGGGCGCTTCTTAGGGATGGACCCCCTGCGAGGGAACAGTAGCGATCCCGCCTCGCTTCACCGATACACCTACGTGGCGTCGGAGCCGGTTGGCCGCATTGATCCGAGCGGTCTCTCGTTCTCTCTTGAGAGTCTTGTTGTCACCGGCATCATTGGTAGCTTGGTCGGAGGCTTGGTCGGAGGGATCCGTGGAGGCGTCGACGGAGCTGTCGGTGGGGCAGTTGCGGGTTTGTTCCTCGGCCCAGCTTCATTCGGGATTGCGGCCGGCGTGGGTGGCGTGATTGCGGCAGTGTTTGGCGTCTCCACTGCGACCGGGGTAGGGATTGCAAGTGCTGCGATGGGAGTGTTCTCGCTAAATGCGGGGATCAATGAGTATCGAAACGCGCGCACTGTGCGAGAAGAGGTTGCAGCTGCCATAACCATCGCGCTGACGCTGGCACCTCTCATGTTGGCCGCGGGCGCGTCGGGCTCGGGCGCGCTAGTGCGTGTTCGCTACAAAGCCGGTTGGTCGCCGGAGCAACGTGCGCTGGCAAACTCAAAGGTGTCGGCCTTGAATCAGGCTGCTCAGACGGGAGAGGCAGCCCGAGCGAATCCCATTCGCTCAGGAACTTCCGCCGCCGCGAGATACCGTGCAGCTTGTGGCCCTGTTCCTCAAGGGTGCGACGTAGATCACGTTCTCGATCTACAACTCGGTGGCGAAGACGTGTTAACGAACATGAGCCCCCTTGACCTAAGCGTAAATCGGTCCCTGGGAAGCCAAATTCATCGGCAGATCAAGGACCTTCCGTTGGGGACGCGGATCACCGGCGTAATAATCGAGGACTGATGTCATTCAATCGGTTCGAGGCTCATTACTCACCCGATCCTGGTTTCGACGGAGACCGCTTCCGATGGAGCGCCTCGGACACGCGCCGACTTCTCGGCGTAGAACCCCTAGGTTTCACTGATTTTGTCGGTACGAGAGCGCATCGCTCCTACAACGGCGGTCTTCTTCGATTCTTCCTACCAGGCGTGTCGCCGTCGTTGGAGGATTGGAACTCTACGACCGGCTGGGTCGCAGAGTGGGACCATTTGGAAGGGCGCCTTGCCGTGTTTGCGAGCGACTGGTTAGGGCGTCAGATTGCGCTAGACCGACGGCGGATCTCGCAAGGCGAACCCCTGGTCGGGATTCTGGAGCCCGGAACAGGCCAACTACTTGAGGTCCCTCAGACGTTTGCCGACTTTCTTGAGACTGAGCTCGTCGATTTCAAGGATGCAGCGCTTGCGAGCAACTTCTACGACCAGTGGATAGGCGCGGGGGGGCGTCGTCCGAGCCCTTCGGAGTGCGTAGGTTACCGCGTGCCGCTCTTTCTCAATGGATCTGATTCGATCGAGAACCTCGAGATCACGGACATGTCGGTGTACGTATCGTTGTGCGGTCAACTCGAGCAACAAACGCGTGGTCTAGCCCCAGGCACGAAGGTTGGGCGGGTTAAGATTGACTGACGAAGGAGACTGCAACGCGGCGGTTCAGGTTAGAGCCCAACTGAGTTGCGAGGGGAGAGGGTGCCGGGTAGCACCTCAGCCTTGGCCCGCCGCAACGGCTACGACTTCTCGGCCCACCTGTTCGCGGGGGTAGGCCCCCAATGGCAGTTTGAAAGCGGCCGAAGGCCCAGCGAGCGGGCCGGCGAGGGTGGCCGGAAGAGCGGAGATTGAGTCGTTCGACGACCAGGCTCGTGTGACTGGGCAGAGCGAGACGGAGGACGGCCTGCATCCGTGAGGGCTTATTCGGCGGACCTGGTGCGCCGACCTACGCGGCGCGCTTCAGGATCGGGAAGCTCCGACTCGCGGGATCGAGATAGTCAATCGCGAACGGATGCTCGGTGGGCGCCTGGCCGGGCAGCCCTCGTGGCGGCTTGACCGCACTCTTGTGCGCGGGTTCGAGCGCGAGAAAGGCCTCTGCTGGCGTGGCTCCGGCGAGGCCCTCATGGGGCCGGAAGCACAGGTAGAAGACGAGCGCGGCCTGAAGTCTCTGCTCCAGATCCTCGGCGGTCAGGGGCAGCAGGAGGCCTCGAAGGCGGGCCGTCTCCTTGAGCGTCCTCCAGGCGGTGGCAAAGACCCTCGCTCTGAATTCTCCTCCGAGGTCGGTGATGACGTACCTCGGATTCGCGAACGCCTTGGCCGCTCGCCGCAGCAGCTCCGCCATGTCCTTGCCGCTGGGCTTGCGGCCGAAGACCTCGAGGACGAGAGGGCAGCGCGAGAAGGCGTCGAAGACAGTAGCCATGTAGAACGTTCCGCCGAGGATCTGCCGGACCTGGGAGACGTCCATCATCCATGTGTGGTGCACGAAGCGCGCAGTGACGGGCCGCGTAGGTGTTGTGGGTTCCGGCTTGATCGGGTTGGGCGAGGCCGGGGGCAGGGGCTTGTGTTTCCTGTAACGCGCGACGGCAGTGGCGGAGACCTTCCAGCCGGCGCGGGCGATCGTCCTGGCGACCAGGCCGTCTCCGCCGAAGCCGAGCGCGGCCATGGTCTGGGCCAGGCGGATGGCGGCATCGGCAACCCTTCGGATGGGCGGAGTGGTCTTCACGCTGCTCCCGACGGTCTTTGCCTCGGGGTCCGCCTGTCGTTCCCAGTTCAGGATCGTGTTCTGACACACGAGGAACACCTTCGCGGTCTTGTCCGCGCTCCAGGAGAGGAGATTCTTCATCTCGAGGGTGCGGAAGCGATCGGTGGGTGCGAAGTAGGGCCGACGTCTTTCCGGGATCTTGTCGAAGCGCGCGGCCAGGATGTCGAGTGCTTCCCAGGCCAGCTGCGCGCGGAGCTCGGCGAGCTCGAGGCGCGCCTGGAGATCGGCCAGCGGGTCCTTCATGGCGCGCAGGCTCCGGAGGTGTACCCCGGCCGCGAGGCCGAGGAGGTGGCAGGCCGAGAGGACCGCGCGGAGGGCAAGACGGGTCGCCTTCTCGTCGAGGCGTCCCATGCGGAGGTCCAAGGGTGGGCTTGGCGCGGTCACACGAGTCTCCTTCGGCAAGAGTGGTTCTTCCGTCGGCATCGTGGTCGGCGTTCGTTGGCGCCGTCCGCCGAAGGCGTGATGGCCGGCCGATCCTTCTTGAAGGCCTACGGTGTCCTGCGAGGGGAAGGTCGCCTCGCTCGGTCGCGCGTCAAGGGTGCTCGCTGCGCTCGCACTTTTCTGCTGAGCCGGGGCAGAAAAGCTTGCGCCCTTGACGCACTCCCTCCGCGAGGCGGGTTCTTTCTCGCAGGCCACCTTCGGCCCGCGGAAAGGATTCACCCATGTCCCATCACCACTTCGGCGCCCGCCACGTGCTCACCGCCCTCACCGGCCTCGACTTCGGCCTGCGGGTCCGGGTCGATGTCCGTCCGGCCCAGCGCACCATCTTCTCCGCCGCGGATAAGCTCACTGTCCAGGCCGAGGCGATCATCCTGCGAGTGCTGGAGAACACTGGCCATGACGTCGACGCGGCTGCTGCGCGGGCGTCAGGGAGGCCCTTCAAGAAGGACCTGAATTTCGCGATCGCCTTCGCGAAGTACAAGAGTAGCGCCTAGATCCTCAGTCGTCCGGCTGGGGCAGCGCCCCCCAGGATGGTGCGCTAGAGACGCGCGCTTCGGGCGGCCTCGGAGGACTGGCCTTTCTGGCGCGACCCCACGGCGGGTTACTTGACGATGGGCAATCGATGCCGCCGGATCCGCGTCTGATCCACGACCGTGATGGACTGCTCGATCTGTCTCGTGTCGCTCTGAGCGAGCACACGGTCGAGGAGGGCGAGCATCTGTTCGTCCGAGTACGATCCACCGCGGAACAGAATGACTCCGGGACTGTTCGCTTGCTGCGTCGCCAGCAGCCGCGGATAGTCGAGGTCGGCGGTCACCACGATGCGGCCCGTCTCGCGGGCGACCTCAAGGATCTTGCCGTCGGGAGCCGAGGCAAGGCCGATGGTGGAGGCGTGGACGGCGTCGTTTCCGGCAGCCTGGAGATGAGCTACGGCCCGC
>JAENWE010000465.1 GCA_016650185.1 Vicinamibacteria bacterium
CCCAAAAGTGCCTTGATCGACTTCGGCTGCGAATCAAGCAGCCGCGCGCCAATGTAGATGGAATCGTCGTCGTACAAGACCCGAACATCCGTCTCTTCCGTGGCCTTCTTGCCTTCATCAGGGTCTCTCTGAGTAAAGGTGGTGTGGGGCCTGGCTTGCTGCCACGCCGCCTCGTCAAGCTTGCCATCGATTTCGATAGGGCTTTCCACCCGCACGGCGTTGACCTGGGTGAGCGCCTCCGCCACTGCGGCGGGGCTGCTGATCTGATCCGACCCCGAAACCAATGCCGCCACCGCCAGTATCAATAGATTGAACATCGCCTTCGCTCCGAATCAGGGGCGACTCCGTCAGCGAACCGGAACCGCGCGTCTGCTACATGAGACGCCTCAAGTTCGGGTTCGGTTCCCAAGTTTTCGGGAAGGAGTCAGGAAGGCTTGGCGGCGGTGCGTCTCCAGTAGATGAACGCGGGAATCCCGAGCAGCAGGATTACGAATCCGAATAGCGACTCAACGGGTCGCTCGATCAAGGAGTTCAGAACAAAGGCGAGCGAGGTCAAAACGAAGACCGCGGGCACCCATGGATAGCCGGACACCCGATACGGCCGCGGCCAGTCGGGCTTCTTCGCGCGCAGAACAAAGACGGCGATTCCGATGGCGGTGTGAAAGAGAAACACGATCACCACCACGTAGGTGTAGAGCGCCTCGTAGGTGCCGGAGAGAGTGAGAATGATGGTCCAGGCTCCCTGAGCCAGGATACAGGCGACGGGGGTATGCCACTTGGGATGCACGACGGCCAGGGACTTGAAGAAAACGCCGTCCCGGGCCATCGGCAGGTAGGTGCGAGTTGAGTAGAGGATGGTGGCGCCGATGCAGCCGAAGGTTGACACCATGACTGCGGCGGATACGAGTTTGGCCGCACCGACGCCGAACAGGGCCACTGCAGCCGCCTCGGCGATGCGCGGATAGAGAGGCACCTCGCTCACCGGTATGGCGCGCAGGTAGACGACGTTCAGAAGGACATAGAGGACGGTCACGATGCCCACGCCCGTGAACATGGCTCGGGGTAGATCACGGGAGGGCTCCTTCATCTCACCGCCGAGATAGGTCACGCAATACCAACCGTCGAAGGTCCACAAGACGCCGATCATGGCCACGCCGAAGGCGGAGAGGAGCGAGGGAGGCATGGCGGAGGCCCCAAACTCCGGCGACGCGACGGGGGCGGCAAACAGGCCCAGGAGCGCGAGGGCAAGCATCGCCCCGATTTTGAGGCTGGTCAGAATGTTCTGGATGAGGGCACTTTCGCGCAGCCCCACCATGCTCGTGATCGTGAAGAAGACAATGGCGAGAACGCCAGCGATCGCTCCGCCCGTGAGTTTCCATGGGTGACCGAAGATCTCGGCGCTCGCGAGCACGTTTTGGGTGCTGAAGAACGGGAGGAATGTGCCGAGGTACTCGCCAAACCCCATGGCAATGGCGGCGAGGGCGCCGGACATGATGACCAGGAAGTCCACCCAGCCCTTCAGGAATCCGAAGAGCGGCCCGTAGGCCTCCTTGAGAAAGTGGTAGGGCCCTCCGGCCCGCGGCATCATCGTCCCAAGCTCCGCGTAGGTCAGCGCCCCCGCGATGGTGAGAACGCCACCACACAGCCACGCGAGCAGGATCAGTCCGGCGTGAGGAAGGGCACGCGCCACATCGGTGGTGGTTAGAAAGGCGCCGCTGCCGAGGACCGAGCCGACGGTGATCAAGGTGGCGTCGGTGAACGAAAGCCCTCGGATCAGGTCGCGTTGCGAGGGCTCAGCCATCCGCCCATCCTATCCTCGAAACGGGCCGACCTTCCTTCGCGGGTTGGACCGATGACGAGTCTGCCACGGAGTGCCGGGGTGCGCCAGGTTGCGCACAGCCCCACTGGAAGAGCCGGGTGCTTCGCCGTCTGGCGCTCGGTAACGGAGGAGAGCTCAGGGAGCCAAGGCTACGGGGGAGACGAAGCAGCGTAGCCCCGGCCAGGGACAGCGCGGGGCGACCCGCGCGACGGCGCAGCCTGCGCGGCGGGCGGGTTGCGAGTGCCGAAGCACTCTCCTGGGCTCTCCGGTGCCTGAATCAGCGAGCCTTGCCAGGACGCGGTTGGGGCCCCGAGCGCCGGGCAGGTGCCGCCAGGCGAACCGGCCGGGCTGACCTGACGGGCAAACCCCGCTTGTTTTACCTACAATCTCTTCATGCCCGCGATGGCGACTGGCCGCTCAAGCCGTCTTTGCCTTTTACGCCCGGCCACGAAGGCATTGGTATCGTCACCGCACTTGGCTCTGGTGTAACGGCTGTGAAGGAAGGTGACCGCGTCGGTGTGCCCTGGTTGTACTCGGCCTGCGGCCATTGCGAGTTCTGCCTTGCCGCGCAGGAGCCGGTGTGCGCCGATGCGCAGTTCGGCGGCTACACAAAAAACGGCGGTTTTGCCGATTTCATCGTCGCCGACCCGAACTACGTCGCGCACATCCCTGCGCACCTGGTGGCCAAGAACGCAGCGCCGCTGATCTGCGCCGGCATTACGTCGTACAAGGGCATCAAGCAGACCCAGGCCCGGCCGGGCGAATGGATTGTGATCTCGGGGGGCTTGATCCGATTCAATAGACAGCGATGCGCTTTTCCATCTGTCGCTTCATGATTCTTCCGTCGGCGCCGCGGG
>JAENWE010000466.1 GCA_016650185.1 Vicinamibacteria bacterium
GCCGACGAAAGCAGTCTCCTGGCCGCGATGCGACTGGCGGTCCAACTCGCCCACCGCTAAAAAACTCGCTCGAATACGCCTGATTACTCCCCGGTCCGCCATCAGCCTTCCGTGCTGAGGTCGGCGATCATCCGATAGCCCGCACCACGCACGGTGAGAAGGAGCCTCGGGCTTGACGGATCCGCTTCGAGATACTTGCGCAGCCGCACCACGAAGTTGTCCACCGCCCGAGTCTCGGTTTCCGGATGCAGGTTCCAGACCTTTTCCAGGATCTCAGCTTTGGTGACCAGGTTGCCTCGCCTTTCGTAGAGCAGGCGCAGCAGTCCGGCCTCGAGCAGGGTCAGGCGGATGAGGGCATCGCCGCGCCGGACTTCGAAATTGGCGAAGTCGACCCGGTTTTCTCCGATCGAGACAGTGGCCTCGCCCTCGGGCGAAGAGGGGCCCTGGGTCCAGTCTCGCCTGCGAAGCAGGCTCTTGACTCGGGCCAGAAGCACGGTGAGGTCGAAGGGCTTGGGGAGGTAATCGTCGGCTCCCGATTCGAGGCCCTCCACCACGTCTTCGGGCAGTGCCTTTGCGGTCAACATCAGGATCGGGGTGCGATTCCCGGCGAGGCGGGCTTCGCGGGCCACCGAGAAGCCGTCGAGATGCGGCAGCATCACATCGAGAAGGACCAGATCATGGCCATCCCGAGACTTCGGTCCGGGGATCGAGAGTTGCTCGCTGGCGCTCTGTCCATCGGCGATGCAATCGACCTCGTAACCCTCGATCTTGAGGTTGAAGGCAATACCGCGGGCGAGATTCGCTTCGTCCTCGACCACGAGAATCCGGGGAATGGGCGCCAAAGGGTCAAGCATGGGCGACTCCCTCGCGAGCCTCGGCGTGGTTCTCCCTGACCAGACGGGGCAGGCGGAGAATGAACGTGGTGCCTTGACCCTCGCCCTCGCTCTCCGCATTCACCGTTCCTCCATGAGCCTTGGCCACAGATTTCACGATGAAGAGGCCGAGGCCGGTTCCGGTGCGCGAGCGCCGAACTTCGGAGCCGATTCGGTAGAAGCGATTGAAGATGAAGCGCAGGTGGGCCCGGTTCATACCCACGCCCCGATCGGTGACCGCGAGCCGGGCAAATCCGCCCGATTCCTCTTCCAGGCGGACTTTGACCTGAACCTGATCGGTTGAGTACTTCACCGCGTTGTCCAGGAGATTCAAGACCGCGGTTTCGATGGCGGTGGCGTCACCCTTGAGCAGCAGGCTGGCCGGGCCCGAGTACTTCAGGGCCTTCGCGCTCAGCTGATTCCGGGTTCCGGTGAGGGCGCAGGCGTGCTGCACCAACCGCGCGAGATCGAAGGTGGGTGGGTTGACCACCGCGCGGTCCGTGTACATCCCGGCGTTCAGGACGTTGTTGATGGTCCCGTTCAAGCGATCGAGGTCCGCCCGCATCGTCTCGTAGAAGTCGCCCCGCTGTGCGGCGGACAGGGTCTCGGCCCGGAGCACGAGGGTGTCGAGATAGAGGCGCAACGAAGCCACCGGGGTCTTGAGCTCATGCGTCACCGCGCTGACGAAATTCGATTGGCGCTCGTTGAGCCGGACCTCACGCAGGAGCAGGGTGAACATCAGCCCCATGCCGGAAATCAGGAGCAGGAAGAGAAGCAGGCCGAAGAAGTAGACGAGGTACCTGGCGGTGGGAGACGCGCTGAGCGCCGCCTGTTCGCTGCCGATCAGTTGCCATCCCACGGTCAGCAGGATGGCGACGAGCAGGAGCGAAACGCCCATGGTGATATGGAACCAAGTCCGGCGTTTCGGTGGAGAGAGCGGGGCGGTCACGGGGAAAAGGCCTAGAACAGCTTGAACAGATCGGGGATCACCCGCAGTTTCCGTCCTCGGGCGAGGTATCGCTTCGACAGTGAGAGTTTTGACAGCGCGAACAGGCGGGCGAGGATGAAAGGATGGTGGAACGATCGCAGGGCGCCCGCCATCATGTTCTTGAATTCCGGGCCGTACGGGTACCACCAGACTTCGCCTCCACGCGACATGTCGCGAGCCACGTACTTGGGCTGAGTCATCTCGCGGAGGCCGAGAGATCCATGGGTTCGTCCGATGCCCGATGCCTTGATGCCGCCCCAGGGTGAGGTGGGTTCGCTGAAGGTGTAGACGTGGTCGTTGATCGTGACCACACCCGCCTGGAGCTCGCGTTCGAGCTTTTCGGCGGTGGCCTCGCTGGAGGTCCAGCCGCTGGCGGTGAGGCCGTAGGCCGAGTCGTTGGCGAGACGGATCCCCTCGTCGACCGTCTTCACGCGCATGATGGGCAGCACGGGACCGAACGTCTCGTCCCGCATGACGGCCATGGTGTGGTCCACGTTCGTCAGCACGGTGGGTGGGTAGAAGTGCCCGGGGCCTTCGGGGCGCTGCCCCCCGGTTTCGATCCGTGCGCCCCTGGCGCGGGCATCCTCGACGTGCCCTTCCACGATCGCTCGCTGGCGTTCCAGGGTGAGGGGCCCCATGTCGGTTCCGGCATCGAGGGGATCGCCCATCCTGATGGCCTTGGTCTTCTCGATGACCTTGGTGATGAACACGTCTGCGACCGCTTCCTCGACATAAACCCGCTCGACCGATGCGCAGGTCTGGCCCGCGTTCAGGAAGGCCGCCCAGACGATGCCCGAGGCCGCGCGCTCGAGGTCGGCGTCCGCGCACACCACCGCTGGATCCTTCCCGCCCAGTTCGAGAGTGACCGGCGTCCCCTGGCCTGCCGCACTGGCCATGATCCTCCGGCCGGTGGGCACGCTCCCGGTAAAGAGGATCTTCCGGAACCTGGGATCTTTGACCAGTGAAGCCGCGACCGTATCATCGCAAGCCACGACGTTGAGGACTCCTGGGGGAAGGCCGGCGCGCGCGAACAGGTCGCCGATGGCGAGACCGATCAGGGTGGTGGCCGGCGCCGGCTTCAAGACCACGCTGTTTCCGGCCATCAGGGCGGCGGCGATGCCGGTCAGGGGGATTGAGAAGGGGTAGTTCCACGGGGTGATGATGAGGACCGGGCCGATCGGTTTGAACTCGATGCGCGCCTGTTTGTGCCCGATCAGGAAAACCGCGGGCTCGGTCTCCTGCGGTGTGAGTATCTCCTCCGCGTGGCTGGCGAGGTGCTTCAGGTGATCGAGGGCGGGGAGGATCTCGGCGAGGTGGGCCTCGGCGACAGGCTTCCCCTGTTCGCGAGAGATGAGAACAGCCATCGATTCCGCTTCCTCGACCAGAACTGTCCGCACCCGGTCCAGGATCCGGCGTCTAACCGAAAACGAGGTGGCCGCCCATTCGCCGAATGCGGCGGCGGCGGCGGCCGCCGCTTGGGGGGTTTGGGTTTCATCGAGAAGAGAGAATGCGCCGATCGCCACGGCCGAGGCGGGCGAGAAGGCCTCCTGCACCCCTCCCCGCCCCGCGACCCGCGCGCCGGCCACAATCGAATGCTCGACCCCAGTCTTCGGGTTGGCGTCTTCCTGCAGGGTTGAGTGGGCTTCCATGCCTCATTTTCACCCCAGAGTGGCGTCCACGTCCAAACCGCGCCCGGGGTCTACAATCGGCGTCGATGACAAGCGAACCGCGGTCTGCGAGCGATGGTGACCGGACCGAACTCCTGGGGGCGAACGCCTCGTTCTACGAATCGCTCGAGAACTTCGATCTCGGCGCCATGAAGACGCTTTGGTTTCGAGGCGATGGTGTGCGATGCATTCATCCCGGCTGGGAGGCGATCAAAGGCTACGCCGCGGTGATCGACTCGTGGGACCAGGTTTTCCGGAACACCGGCTGGATGAGAGTGACTCCGACCGACGTCGCCACCTGGAGGCTTGGGGAACTGGGCCTGGTTTATTGCGCGGAGAACATCACCGCGAAGCACGACGATGGGGTGGGAGTCGCGGTCACCATGGCGACCAACGTCTTCCGCCAGACTGAGGAGGGGTGGCGGATGATCCTCCACCACGCGTCTCCCGCGCCGGTCGAGATCACCCAGCCTTTTGACGGAACCCTCCAGTAACCGCGAGCTCGAAACTCCCATCCAAAGAACATGTTCTTTTCATCAATCAAAACGAAGATGCCGGCTCCGGATGCCGCCCTCCCCGGACGCGACCAGGAGATGGAGGTTCCGACTGCCCACTTCGTGCTGGGGACGCCCCTTAAAGGTCCTTTCCCTGCCCATCTGGAACAGGCCATGTTCGGCCTCGGCTGCTTCTGGGGAGCCGAGAAACAGTTCTGGAAGATCAAGGGCGTGTACACCACCGCGGTGGGCTATGCGGCCGGGCTCACCAGGAATCCGACCTACCGGGAAGTCTGCTCCGGGCGCACCGGCCACAACGAGGTGGTTTTCGTTGTGTTCGACCCCAAGGTGGTGACGTACGAAACGCTGGTCAAGGTCTTCTTCGAATCGCACGATCCGACCCAGGGTATGAAGCAGGGCAATGATGTGGGGACGCAGTATCGCTCCGGCATCTACGTTTTCTCACCGGCTAACCAGGCGGTGGCTGCCTCCATGAGGGCCGCCTACCATGGCGCTCTGGAGGCCGCGGGCCGAGGCGAGATCACAACCGAGGTGCTTGACGCTCCGCCGTTCTACTATGCCGAGGACTATCACCAACAGTATCTGGCGAAGAACCCAGACGGCTACTGTGGTCTGGGCGGAACCGGGGTTTCCTGCCCGGTCAGGCCCTGACCGTCCCCGGGCCAGGTCGCCCACCCTCTATCGCAGATGTCCGACTTTCGACTGGATGAAAGCGCGGAGCCTCTTGAACTCCGCCACGTCCGCGCGCCCCAGGGCGGTGACGGCCTCGTCCGCCTTGACCGCCAGGTCCGGGTGCTCCAGTCCGCGCAGTTCGGAGGCCACCAAGTTCATTTTTTCGGCGATTCGTTCGAGAGAGCCGACTTCAGCTGAGTTCAAGGTAGCGAGGATGCGGTCGAAGGGTGTGGACATGCGTGTCGAGAGAATTTTATCAGCCCATGGCCTTGCCCAAACCGCGGAGAACGTCTGATTTCAACCTCATGATAGGGTCCGCTCCCTAGAGCGCACGCCTGATTGGCGAAGCGCCGCACATTCCTTCGAAGAAGCGAGGACATCTTGTCGAACGAGTTCGATCTCACCGTCATCGGAAGCGGCCCCGGCGGTTACGTGGGGGCGATCCGCGCTGCGCAGTTGGGGCTCAAAGTCGCGGTGGTGGAGCGCGACGCCAAAGGGGCAGGAGGCACCTGTCTCCAGCGCGGCTGTATTCCCACCAAGGCGCTCCTGCACACCGCTGATCTGTACGAAGACCTGAAAAACGGCAAGGACTTCGGCATCCTCGCGGAAAACGTCGGCATTGATTTCACCGCGCTGATGGCCCGCAAGAATCGGATCGTGAACCGTCTGTCCAAGGGGATCGAGGGGTATCTCTTCAAGAAGAACAAGATCTTCTATGTCAAAGGCCAAGGACGGATTGAAAATCCGCGCAGCGTGCTGGTCACCGGCGAGGGTGGGGCCTCCCATATTTCCACCAAGAACATCATGCTCGCCACCGGCAGCAAGCCGCGCAGCCTTCCGACCATCGCCCTCGACGGTCAGAGGATCATCACCTCGGACGACATCCTCGAACTCAAGGAGATGCCCAAGAGCCTGATTGTGATTGGAGCCGGCGCGGTAGGAATCGAGTTCGCCTCCATCTTCGGACGATTCGGGGCTGCGGTGACGGTGATCGAAATGATGCCAAGGATTCTGCCCATCGAAGATGAAGAGATCTCGAAGGAAGCCGAGAAGCATCTATCGAAGCACATGACCATCCTGACCGGAGCCCGAACCGAGGCCGCTACCGTCATTCAGAACGGCGTTCAGGTTGAGGTCACTCTTGCTTCCGGAGAAAAGAAGACTCTCATCGCCGAGCTCTTGCTGGTCGCCACCGGCCGCGGGCCGGTCTCGGACGGCCTCGGGCTCGAAGCCACCCGGGTGAGGATGGAGCGCGGCTTCGTACGCGTGAATCACCGGTACGCGACCGACGAGCCGGGAGTCTTTGCGATCGGGGACTTGATCACTGTCGACGGAAAGCCGCACCCCCAACTGGCCCACGTCGCTTCGGCCGAGGGCATCCGAGTGGCCGAGATCCTGGCCGGGAAGCATTTCGATCCGATCGACTACGACAGGATTCCGGGCGCCACCTACTGCCAGCCTGAAGTGGCGAGCGTGGGCATCACCGAAGCCGAGGCGCGAAAGCGCGGCCATGACGTGGTGGTGGGCAAGTTCCCCTTCGGTAACCTCGCGAAGCCGCGCATTCTCGGACACGACGGCGGATTCATCAAGGTGGTTTCGGAGAGGAAGTACGACCAGGTCCTGGGTGTTCACATGGTCGGACCTCACGCCACCGATCTCATCTCCGAAGCCTGCGTGGCTCTGCAGCTCGAGACCACGACGGAGGAGATCGCGAAGACGATTCATCCGCATCCGACCCTGGGGGAGGCCATGATGCAGGCTGCGGAGTCGGTCTACGGAATGGCTATCGACGCATAAGGTGGGAGGCCCTCGCGTCAGGCGCCGGGCTCTGCTCT
Organism: Vicinamibacteria bacterium; assembly: GCA_016650185.1. Lineage (GTDB taxonomy): Bacteria > Acidobacteriota > Vicinamibacteria > Fen-336 > JAGNNV01 > JAGNNV01. Next base: position 6,550 of record JAENWE010000466.1, read on the forward strand.
CGCCCCACCTCTATTGGCACAAGGAGTCTCATGATCAAGACCATTTCGTTCACGTTCTTCCTTTGCGCCGCGCTGGGCGCCGTTTCGGAAGCGCAACCCTCTCCGGTCGCGAAGCGGCCGATTGCCGAGACCGACGTCACAAAGTTCATGTGGAGCACGGATCCCGAAATCTCGGCCGACGGCCGCAGGGTGGCTTTTGTGAAGGTCGAGGTGAACGAAAAGAAGGACGACTACGAAACCTCGATCTGGCTGGGCGCGACGGACGGCCGGACGCCGCCGCGGAGGTTTACCGCCGGGCCTCGTGATTCCGGGCCGCGGTGGTCGCCCGACGGCACGCTGCTCGCTTTTGTGCGAGGGGCCGAGAAAGAGGGCAAACGTCAGCCCTCGCAGCTCTTCCTGATCCCGATGTCGGGAGGTGAGCCAAGGGCCATCACCGATCTCCCGAAAGGCGCTTCGAGCGCGACGTTCTCCTCTGACGGAAAGACTCTTGTTTTCACCAGCAACAGCACCGACGAAGACATCGCGCTCGCCAAGAACCCGCCCAAGGAGCCGGCCCGAGAGCCCGACATCAAGGTGGTGACTCAAGCGGTCTATCGCTCGAATGGGGGAGGCTATTCCGATCCGACCCGCAAGGCTCAACTCTGGGCCGTGACTCTCTCGGACGGCTCGTCGACCGAGCCGCGACGGATTTCGAATGATCCGTTTGGTGCCGCCGCTCCTCTCTTCTCGAAGGATGGCTCCACTCTCTATTACCGTTCTCTTCATGTGAAAGAGCCCTATTACGAAGATTCGCGCAGCCAGATCTGGTCGGTGCCGGTCGCGGGCGGAGAGCCGAAGCGGGTTCTTGACTTCGCGGGCGCCATAGGCGATTTCGACTTCTCGCCGGACGGGAAACGGCTCGCGTTCACGGCCGCCAAGAACACGACGCCGGTTCGTTCGCACGACCAGTCTGATCTCTTCATTGCCGATTTCGCGGACGGCGTCGCGGGAATCCCGAAGAACCTCACCACAGCCTACGACTACGACGTTGGCGGCGGCGTGGGCGGAGACCAGGCGCCTCCTCGAGGCGGATCCGTGGGCGGAATCATCTGGGGCCCCGAGGGGAACTCGATTTTGGTCAAGTGCTCCGAGCAAGGCCGGGCCAATCTCAAGAGGATCGACGCAAGAACGGGCGCCGTCACCGCCGTGACCTCGGGCGATCAGGATGTGATGCAGTACTCGGCGTCGGCCGACGGGAAGACGCTGGTGGCCCTGATCTCGACTCCGACCGTCCTGGGCGATCTCCACGCCGTCGAGGCGGCGACCGGAACGACGACCCGCCTCTCTTCATTCAATGACGAGCTTTTCGGCGGTCTGGACCTGACTCTGCCCGACGACGTCTGGTACACCAGCTTCGATGGGAAGAAAATTCATGCCCTCGTCCAAAGGCCGCCGAGGTTTGAGGCGGGAAAAAAGTACCCGCTCATTCTGAACATCCACGGCGGGCCGCACTCGGCCTACGGCTACACGTTCTTTCATGAGATGCAGTGGATGGCGGCCAAGGGCTATGTGGTGCTCTATCCGAATCCCCGCGGCTCCACCGGTTACGGACAGGATTTCGCGAACATCATTCAGTATCACTATCCCGGTGACGATGCCAAGGACCTGTTGATCGGCGTCGACGAGATGGTAAAGCGCGGTTGGGCCGACCCGGCGAAGCTGGCGGTGACCGGCGGCAGCGGGGGCGGAGTTCTGACCAACTGGATCGTGACCCAGGACCAGCGTTTCAAGGCCGCGGCCTCCCAGCGGTCGATCGCAGACTGGGCTGGCTTCTGGTACACCGCCGACTTCGTTCTCTTCCAGCCGTCATGGTTCAGGGCCGCGCCCTGGCAGGATCCGAAAGACTTCGCCGCCCGTTCCGCGATCACGTTCGTCGCCAACGTCAAGACGCCGCTGATGCTCATCGAGGGCGAGGATGACCTGCGCACGCCACCCTCCGATGGGGGAGAGCAGATGTTCCGCGCCTTGAAGTACCTGAAGATTGACACGGTCATGGTCCGGTTTCCAGGCGAGACCCACGAACTCTCCCGATCCGGCAAGCCGTCTCACCGTATCGGACGCCTGCGACACATCGTAGGCTGGTTCGACAAGTACATCATGGGTGAAAGCAAGCCCGAGTACGACGTGAGGTAGGCGCTCTCCTGTCCAGTAGCGAGAGGGGATCGCGCCGCGCATCTTCTACTCGGCCGGGGAAGGCTCCGTCGCGTGCTCGTCCGGATGCCCGTGGATACGGCTAGAGCACCAGAAGGATCAGAAGCAGGCCGAGCACCGCGCGCAGCCACGGGGGAATTTGCTTAAGCGTCATGGTCGGGCTCGACGAAGCGCCGGGATGAAGCGCGATAGAGGTAGTGGAGACCCGAGGCCACCGTGAACACTCCGGTGGCGGCAAATACGATCTCGAGAAGATATTGGGGAAAGGCCATCAGATTCGCGCCGAAGGCGAGAGCCACGCAGGTCATCTGAGCCCCGGTGCTGATCTTGCCCAGACCGGTCGGCGCGAATCCTTTTCGGTTCGAGACGAAGGCGATAGCCAGCGCGCTCACCACGATGATGGCGTCGCGAGAGAGAACCACCACGGTGAGCCATTTCGGGATATGGACCCGCACCGCGTCTGCGAACGACAAGGCCACGAACGCCGAACCCAGCAGCATCTTGTCGGCCAGTGGGTCGAGAATCGCGCCAAGGACCGTGCGCTGCTTGTAGAACCGCGCGATCAGTCCATCGAAGGCGTCCGTGATTGCTCCCAGAACAAATACCGCCACCGCCAGATGAAGGCGTCCGTCGAGGGTCAGGGCCACGAAGACCGGGGCGCAGATCATCCTCAGAATGGTGAGCTGATTGGGAAAGCCGAGGATGGGTTCGGACATCAGGGTCAGACGGGGCGGCGCATCGAGCTGCTGTCACGATACGTGGCGAGGTCCTGGCCTCCGGCTGGCGTCCGGCCCCGCACCATGGTGAAGACTACGGAAAAGCCGAGGTCTTTCAACAACTCTACGGTGCCGGTTCTGGCGCCCCCGCGGAGCGGTTCTTCGGCCGATGGCGAAATCCCGACCGCGCAGTTGCGCCCGCCCCGCTTGGCTCGATAGAGACCGCGGTCGGCCAGACGGACCACATCTTCGGGAAGCGGCTCGACCCCCTCGATTGGAAGGGGATAGGCCGCCCAGCCCATGGAGGTGGTGATATGGACCCCATCCGGAGGACCTACTGAAAACGGCAAGTCGGAAATGGCTGCCATCATGCGAGCGGCCATCTCGGGCGCCTCGCTCCTTTGGCAATCGAGGGAGAGGACCAGAAACTCCTCTCCGCCCCAGCGGATCAGGCGATCAGTTTTGCGAATAAGAGCCTGCAGGCGGCGTGCCGTCTCTTTCAACACGGCGTCGCCCCCGGCATGGCCGAACAGGTCATTCACAGTCTTGAAACGATCGAGATCGAGGAGGAAGAAGATGGCATCGCGGTTGGGATCGCCGCTGGAGTGCCGCTCGTCGAATCGTCGCTTCAGCAGCCCAATCTCGTCTTCGGCGACCTCGGAAAAATAGCGTCGGTTCCGCAGACCCGTGAGCATGTCCGTCAGCGAGAGTTCCTGGAGCCTGTGGTTGGCGATCTCCAGATCGGCCCGGCCCGCCTTCACCGCTGCCTCGAGATTCAGGCGATCCTGTTCGATGGCTTTGACCCTCCGTCGATAGAGCGTGTAAGCAGCGCTTGCGGCCAGGAGGAGAGCCGCGAGTCTGGCGGGCCAGGATTCCCAGGGATGAGCCCGGGCCACGATATCGAGGGACAGCGGATTCGACTTTCGACCGTAGCGATCTTCCGCCTCCACTTCAAGCTGGTAGGCGCCGGGCGGCACGTTGGCGAGGGGGATGTGGGGATCGACGGACCACAGCGACCATTCGTCGGTCTGGCCCACAAGTCGATACCTGTAACGAGCCTTGCGAGGAGCCACCGGGTCTGAGAGTTCGGCATGAAGGTCGAGGATGTTCGGCCGGGGCTCGATTTCAAAAGAGAGGCGGTCCGGGACCAGGCGAAGCCGGTTTGGTTCTGGGGGAGCGTTCGGCGGGTCGAACAAACCGATCCCATTGAGGAGGGCAAACCACACCTGACCTGCCCGCCCTTCGCGGAGCGAGAGGTAGCGAAAGTCCGAATCCTCAAGGTCGGCGGAGGTCAGGATGGTTCGATCAATCCGGGTGGGATTCAACCGGATCTGAGAAAGCCGGTCGCCCTCGTGCGCCGCCAGGTAGGTCTCGCCCATCTTCTGCAAAGACTGTACCGAGAGCCATGAAAGGCCATCGAGAGTCACCGACGTCACCGTTTGGCTCGGAGAGCCCGAGGTGAAGAGAAATGCCGAAGCGCCGTTCTCGAAGGTCACCACCACGCCCCCGTCTGGAGCCGGCGCGACAAATTCGACGTGGCGGTGACTTGGAAGCGGGACCGGCGTCACCCGCTCGGACACGGTGTCGATGACGTTCATAGCGCCTTGGCGGGTGGCGACCCAGAGGAGGCCCTGGGCGTCCATCGCCCCCATCCAGGGGTTGCCGCCTCCGGGGATCGGAATGCTGTGCGCCTCGGTCGCTCCTTTCGAGACGCGATACACCCCCAGGGGAGAGATGGCCCAGACCGCGTCGCCCTTATCACGATAGACCGCGGTCACCAGGCGATCGCGGAGGATCTCGAAACGCGGATCCTGTCGGACCCGCAGTGGCCCACCCGCGCGTGAGGCCGGTGGCAGGAGACCCACCCCGGCGTCCATGGCGAAGAGCAAGCCGCCACCCGGATCCTCGGCGATCCCATAGATCGTGAGCGCGTCGAAACCCTCGAATCTGGCCTCGGCCGTGGACACCGGGCGTCCCTGATCGTCCGTGCGGAAACTGAGTATTCGACGTCCGTTCGATATCCAATGCACTCCGTTCTTGTCCACATCGATGGACCGAAAACTCTCTTTGTCCGCGAGCAGGAAGCGAACGCCCCTTCCCATGAGCAGGAGGTTGAGCCCGCTCTCGATGGTGCCCACCCACAGTTGGCTTTCGCGATCCGACAACAGGGTGACCGCCGCCGAACGCGCGCGTTCGTTGCGGGACTCGACCGGAACCACCGTGCCCGATTCGAGAGTGAGGACGCCGGCATTCGTACCCACGAAGACCTGGCCCGAGGCGGTCACCGCGAGTGCGCGATGTCCGGCCGTGGCCCCTCTTGGGAAAGCGAGGGTCTCCACCGCGCCGTCTGCGGCGGCCGGGAGAACCGAAACTCCGAGGCTTGAAGAGAAATAGATCTTGTCTCGCCAGGCGACCACATGGTCGATGCCGACCCCCGCTCCGGGAGCGGCCTGGAAGTCCCCCGACTTCTGAAACCGAGTCCCCACCGGGGTCAGCCGCAGGAGGCCGTGGTTTCTGGTGGCGAGCCACACCGTGCCTGTCTCGTCGATGACAAAGTCCGTAGCTTCGAAGGCGAGGGCGTCATTGATTCCCACGGCTGTCCATTGGCCACCGAAGTGCCGCAGGAGCAGGCGCTCGCCGGCGAGCGCCCACAGGGCGCCATCGCGACCGCGGAAGAATCTCCTCACCGCGAACTGGGCGGCCGCGGGGGGAAGAGGCACCGATTCGAAGTGATCGCCCACCAGCCTGGAAATCCCCCCCGAAGTACCCACCACGATGGCGCCGGAGGGTTCCTCCGATACCGCGAATACCGCGGAACGGGCCAAACCGAGCTCAGGGCCAAAGACCCGGATGGTCGGTCCGCCCAGCTGGGCGAGACCCGCAGTGGTCCCGGCCCATAGCCCTCCGAAGCTGTCCTGATACAGGCTCAGAACCTGGACGGCGGGCAGCCCCTCGCGCAAGGAGAAGTTCGCATCCGGGACGACGAACTCGATCTTCGCGGCCAGAAGGAGGGCGGTCGCGAGGAAGGTGAGCATGGCGCTTACGAGTCTAGTCGCACCCTTCCCCGGGGGATTACCGTTCCTCGACCATTTCCCTTGGTCCCGCCCTCGTCGGGCTTCTCAACGCGATCTGAAGACGACGACTCCGTCCACAATCGTAGCCACCGGCCAGCCGGTGAGGGTTTGGGCCACGAACGGAGAGTTACGACTCTTGCCACGGAAAGACTCTGGCTTCACCGTCCTCACCTCAGTCGGGTCGAATATCGTGATGTCCGCGGGTCGGCCCTTCTCCAAGGCGCCGCCGGGAAGACCGAGGGCGCGCGCCGGGCCCGTGGTCAATAATTGAACCAGACGCGTGATATCGAGAGTGCCTGGGACCACCAGGCCGTGGTGGCACAACGCGAACGCGGTTTCCAGGCCCACGATGCCGAAGGCTGCGCAGTCGAACTCACAGACCTTGTCCTCCGTGGTGTGGGGCGCGTGATCGGTCGCAATGGCGTCGATCGTGCCGTCCAGCAGCCCGGCAATGACGGCTCTGCGGTCCTCCTCCGAACGGAGAGGCGGGTTCATCTTCGTGATCGGGTCGTAGTCGTGCGCCCTCACCGCTTCGTCGGTCAGGACGAGGTGGTGCGGGGTCGCTTCCGCCGTGACTCTCACTCCTCGGGCCTTGCCGCGACGCACCGCATCCACCGCGCCCGCGGTGCTGATGTGGGCAATGTGCACATGCGATCCGGTGAACTCCGCGAGGAGCACGTCGCGCTCCACCATGATCGTCTCGGACACCGCGGGGGCGCTCGGAATCCCCATGCCCACCGACACCGGGCCTTCGTTCATGGCCCCGCCTTTGGAGAGATCGAGGTCTTCGCAGTGGTCGATGACGGGGAGGTTGAAGGTGCGCGCGTACTCGAGCGCGCGGCGCATCACCCGCGCGTTCTGGACCGGACGACCATCGTCCGAAACCGCCACACATCCGGCGGATTTCAGGTCGCCGTACTCGGAGAGTTCTTCGCCCATGGACCCGCGGGTGATGGCGCCAATGGGATAGACGCGCACGATGGCCTCACGCTTCGCTGTTTCCACGATGAAACGAGTGGTGGAGGCGGAGTCGTTCACGGGAGTGGTGTTGGGCATCGCGCACACCGCGGTGAAGCCTCCCGCCGCGGCGGCCTGGGCGCCGGTGGCGATAGTTTCCTTGTCCTCGCGGCCGGGTTCGCGCAGGTGAGTGTGGAGGTCGATGAAACCGGGAGCGACCACGCAGCCGGC
>JAENWE010000467.1 GCA_016650185.1 Vicinamibacteria bacterium
AACTCGAGCAGCGGGAGATGGCCGACCTGATCGACCGCGGCGTCGCGAAGCACCTCGTCGAGTCCCGCCTGGGTGTTCGGGTCCTGCTCGAAGCGAAGGCTGGCCGCGCGCGCGGGCAGGCGGATCATCTGAGCGATCTCGGCGGCCGACGGCGGCTGGAGGTGGTATTGCCCCGCCCCCTGCTTCAGCGCCATCAGCTCATCCAGCTCCTCGCAGCGACCGAAGAAGTCGCTGCGCAGGGTCGCCACCGCCCACACCCGGCCGCTCCGCGCCAGCGAGGAGAGCGCCTCGACGAAGCCGCGGCGCTCTTCGGGCGAACCGCGCTCGAGCGTGAACAACTCTTCCATCTGGTCAATGGCGAGGATGAGTCGCGCGTCGGGCTGTTCCTGCTGCCCCTGGTCTCTCCTCCGCTCCGCTGCGACCTGGCTCAGACCACCCTTGACGAGGAGGCCCGCCCCCTTGGGGTTCTCGCGAAGAAGGCGCCCGAGTTCCTCGGCGGTTGTCCCGTCTGTCGACAATTCGGGGAGCGCCTCCGGCCGCAGCAAGGCCGCGGCAAGGCCGTCGAACACGTCGCCCGCCGCTTCGGCGGGCCGCAGGACGGCGCGTCGCCAGAGAGACACGCCTTCGATCACGCCTCCATGGACGAGCCTGGGCACAACGCCCGCGCGGACGAGGGACGATTTGCCGCTGCCGCTCATCCCCAACACGAGCACGAAGGCCCTGCCCTTCGCCGCCTGTTCCCTGAGTGCCTTCACCACCTCGTCCACCGCGCGACTGCGGCCGAAAAAGATCGCGGCATGTTCGAACTCGAACGCGGAGAGACCCCGGAAAGGAGATCCTCTCGTCCAGACCTCGGTTGGACCCGACCACTCGTCGATTCTCCGGCGCAATTCGCCGTAGGACTGAGGTCTACGCTCGCGGTCCTTCGCCATCATCGCTTCCACGAGCGCCAGCACAGTCGCGGGCGCGTCCGGCCGCAAGTCACGCAGGGGGGGAGGCTGCGTATGGAGGTGATGCGCCACGATCGCGATCGGCGTAGCGCCGCCAAACGGACGGACGCCCCCGAGCATTTCGTAGAGCAAGACCCCCAGCGAATAGATGTCGCTTCGAAAGTCGACACTCTCTCCCCGCGCCTGTTCGGGCGACAGATAGTCGGCCGTCCCAACGATCAGCCCCTCTCGCGTGAGCGCCGTGTCCGCGGCCGCGACCACCGCCTTGGCAAGGCCGAAGTCTCCAACCCGGGCGCGGCCACGCGCATCGATGAGGACGTTGGCGGGCTTGACGTCGCGGTGAACGATCCCCTTCTCCCAGGCGGCTTCGAGCGCCTCCGTGATCTGAAGGGCGATGGGCATCGCCTCCTCCAGCGCGAGTTTCCCCTGCCTGAGGATGCGCTCGGCCAGGCTCTCCCCTTCGACGTACTCCATCACGAGGTAGGCGGCGCCGGAGCGCTCACCGAACGAATAGATCCGCACCGCGTGGGGGTGTTCCACCGTCGCCATGGCCCGGGCCTCGCGAAGAAAGAAGGCGCCCGCCGCCTCTTCCTCGGCGACCCTCGCAGTCATGACTTTGATGGCGACGCGTCGATGGAGCGTCGTGTCCTCGGCCAGATATACGACACCCATGCCACCCTGCCCCAGCTTGCGCAGGATCCGGTATCCCTCAATGTCAGGAGGAGTGACGGGGGAGCCTCCGCCTGCCTGCTCGCGCGTCCCGCGCAACGGAGTTGATAACGCGTGGTCTGTCCTCAGGAGCGTCGCACAATGCCCGCATGGCGCCGAATCGGGAAGATCTCGCCCACAAGAGGGGCAAGCGGAACTCTCGACCATTATCAAACCCTCGGTTGAATCGTCGTTTCGACGAGTATAGGGCGGCTGTTCACCGCCGAGAGCCCCCGGTCGGGTTCACCGTCGTGACCCGATAAAGCCCATCTGGACGGGTTCCGCGGGGGGGCGACAAAAGCTCGACCCCTACCCGAAAGAATGGCGCTACACTCCTTCGAACAAGGAGACGGGATGACGGCTGCGTGTGCGGCGTGCCAAATGCGTTTGTCTGAAGGCGCAAAGTTCTGCCCCGAGTGCGGCTCCCCCGCACTGGTGATCCGCCCGGAGCCCGAGGATCCGATCCGCGCGGCACTGCACAAGGCCTTGGGTCAGCAGTACGAGATTCAACGCCTGCTCGGTCGAGGAGGCATGGGCGCCGTCTACCTCGCCACCGAGGCGGCTCTCGAACGCGAGGTCGCGATCAAGGTCCTTCCCCCCGACCGTGGCGCCACGAAGGACAGCCGCGATCGATTCCGCCGCGAGGCCCGCACCGCCGCCAAGCTCTCCCACCCCAATATCGTTCCCCTCTACACTTTCGGCGACGTCGACGGCACGCTCTACTTCGTCATGGGCTACGTCAAGGGGGAGTCACTCGCCGCGCGTCTCAAGCGGGAGAACCGGCTACCAGTCGAGGAGTCGCGCCGGATCATGATCGAGATCGCTGATGCCCTCGACTACGCGCACAAGCTCGGCATCGTTCACCGCGACATCAAGCCCGACAATGTTCTGATTGAAGAAGGCACGGGCCGGACGATGCTGATGGACTTCGGTGTGGCAAAGGCGCTTGGCGCGGGGCAGACAATGACCGAGATCGGCAGCATCCTCGGCACGCCGCAGTACATGTCTCCCGAGCAGGCGCAAGGCAAGTCCGACATCGATCACCGGAGCGATCTCTACTCCCTCGGCGTGATGGGCTACGCGATGCTCGCGGGACGCCTGCCCTTCGAAGGCCCGACCGCGGGTGACGTGATGGTTCAGCACATCACGAAGGAGGCGCCGGCACTCAAGTCACTCGCTTCCGAAATCCCGGTCGAGGTCGCCACTGCCCTCACACGTTGCCTGGCCAAGGATCCCAACAAACGATGGCCCGACGCGCGGAGCCTGAAGCAGGCGATCACGATTCCGGAGGATGAAGAAACGCCGCCGGAACTCGACGGCCTCGGAATATTCCTGGTCGCTCCGATGTTCGGCGCACTGATCCTTCTGTGTCTCGCCGCGTGGCGGCTCGGGGGAGGCGACCTGTCGGATCGGTTTTCGGTCCTCCCACTGATCGTGCTCACTGGAACCGGCGTGCCCTTCCTCCTGTTGCCCTGGCGCTGGCTCTATCTTCGAAAGAGGGGATTCGAATTCGACAGGATCCTCCGCGAGATCTTCAGACCCCTCCAGAAGTTCCCCGGATGGCGGCCTCGCCGTTTCCGCCAACCGGGAGACGTCTGGGATCGGCTACCCGGCGAACTCCGCCATCTACGGCAGGCGATAGGCTGGAACCTGCTGGTTGTTGTGCTTGTCGGCCCGATAGTGGTTTTCGAGGCTGCAAGCGCCTCATTCGTTTCCAGGACGGGGCATCCCCCCTACGCTTTCATCGGCCCCGGCAAAGTCATCAGCGGCGCGGCGGGCGCTCTCCTTCTTGGCGTGCTCGCCAGCCTCGTGAACTTCGTTCGTTTCGAGCGGTTCCGCCGACGCCGCGGCCTTGACAGCTACGCTGCTAATCGGCTTATCGATGCGCAGACCTCGGCGCGAACTCCCTGGTCGAAACCTGAGATCGTCGCGCTCCTTCTCCCTGACGGATCCGCGTTGCGCAAGGCGTCCTCGGCGAGGCCAACGACCGCCCCGGGCCTTGCGGAGGCGGTGGGCGCCATCGCCGGCGTTCTGCCGGAACCCGCTCGCGCCCTCGGTGCGCAGGCCCACGCGGCCGCACGTCAGCTGGCGGATGGAATCGCCTCGCTCGACAAGCAAATCGCGGGCTTGGCCCGGGCCTGCGATCCCGCGGAGGCCGGGCGTCTTGCCGACAAGATCGCCGCGCTCGGCCCCGATACCGGCGCGGGCGACGACAATCGGGAGGTCCGGGACATCTTCCAGAAACAACTCGATACCGTCCGCGGCCTGGAAGCACGCCTCGAAGACGCCAAGGCGCGGCGAGCCAAACGCTTCGAACTTTTGAAGGCGCTCTGGCTCCACACCCTCGAACTTCAAGCCGCCTCCGACGACTCCGCGAAAACCGGGAGCGCGACCGGGCGCATTCAGAAGCTTCTCGCCCAGATCGAAGAACAAGACGCCAGCGCGAAGACGGTCCGCGCCGACAACGCCGGCGTCACCGAGGCCATCAGCGACGCGCCGACGATCGGGAGATAGCAATCATGGAATGCGTCTCCTGCCATACGCCACTGCCTGCGGCGGCCCGCTTCTGCCCCTCGTGCGCGGCGCCCGCTCCGGTCGTCCCATCCATCGAGTCCGAGGATCCGGTTCGGGCCTCATTGCGCAAGGCCCTCGGCCAGCAGTATGAGATCGCGCGCCTTCTTGGCAGGGGTGGCATGGGCGCCGTGTACCTCGCCACCGAAGCCGCGCTCGAACGCGAGGTCGCGATCAAGGTTCTGCCTCCAGACCGAGGGGCTACTCAGGACAGCCGCGACCGCTTCCGTCGCGAGGCGCGCACCGCCGCCAAACTCTCGCACCCCAACATTGTGCCGCTCTATACCTTCGGCGACGTCGATGGCACTCTCTACTTCGTGATGGGCTACGTGAAGGGCGAATCACTCGCCGCGCGCCTGAAGCGCGAGGGCCGCTTGCCCGTGGAAGAGGCGCGACGGATCCTGATTGAAATGGCCGAGGCTCTCGACTACGCGCACAAGCTCGGCATCATTCACCGCGACATCAAGCCCGACAACGTCCTGATCGAAGAGGGAACCGGCCGCGCGATGCTGATGGACTTCGGTGTGGCCAAGGCGCTTGGCGCGGGGCAGACGATGACCGAGGTCGGCAGCATCCTCGGCACGCCGCTGTACATGTCTCCGGAACAGGCGCAGGGAAAAGCCGACATCGATCATCGCAGCGATATTTATTCGCTCGGAGTGATGGGCTACGCAATGCTGGCGGGCCGTCTCCCCTTCGAAGGCCCGACTCCGGGCGATGTGCTCGTGCAACACATCACAAGAGAGGCCCCATCTCTCAGGTCAGTGGCCCCCGATGTGCCCGCCGAGATTGGGTCGGCCGTAACGCGCAGCCTTGCGAAAGATCCGAGCAGGCGGTGGCCCGATGCGCGAGCATTGAAGACGGCCCTCGCCGGCTCAGAGGATGACGAGCCCCCAATTCAGTTCGAGGGGCTATCGAACCTCTTCATCGTGATACTGATGTGCGCTCTTGGCCTCTGGAATCTGGGGGCCTGGTGGTTGGGCACAATCACGTCCGACCTTCTCTTTTTGATTCTTCTAGTCGGACTTTCTGCCTCCCTGGCTGGGATCGCGATGCGGCTCGCTTTCAGAATGCGCCGACTTCGACGCGGCGGCTTCGA
>JAENWE010000468.1 GCA_016650185.1 Vicinamibacteria bacterium
AAGAGCGTTCAACTCCAACCGGCCCTCGGGCATGCGCGTGCTCCACCAGGCCCCGCCGCCGCTCGCCACCACCGTGACGCGATCCCCATCGCGAGTCCCGTTCTGCAGAAACTGGTCGATCGCCGCCTTGGCGCGACGCCCATGGGAAGGCTGCAGATGGATGTCGTCGAACATGATGACGAAAGTCCGCCCGGAGCTCGTCTCGGCCACCTGGTTGGTCGAGACCGTTCGCAGTTTGCGAGGCCCCGACGAGGGGGCGGCAGGCAGCACGACGGCCTCGAAACTCGCTATGGTTTGAGGCTTGCCGTCTTCGAAGACCTGGAAAGAGTCTCGACTCAGGTTTTCGATAGGGGCATTCTTCTTGTCGGTCACCACCGCATCCACGGTGACGAGTTCGACCCCGGAAGGAAAGGCGATCGCGGGCGCGCCCAGGGCCGGAGTGGGCGACGCCTGCGGCGGGGCTCCCTGAGCAGAAGCCAATACGCCGGCCCCTGTCAAAAGAGCGGCGCCCATGGCGTTCTGAAAATGGAACAGCTTCATCACGGTTATCACACTCTAGTTACATCCACTTGAAAAACGCCACATTCGTGCCCTCCAGCAGGACGCTGGTGGCTTGTCCGGGGGCACGGCGCTCGGCGCGAATGGTCCTCCACACCGTAGTTTAGGTGCCGGGCAGTGTCGGACCGAACGGGCCCGGCAGCCTCGAACCGGCCACGTCGAGGCCTCAGAATCCCACCTTGGCCGCGAGTCTTGCTGGGGCGGGCTCAGGTCTGGTCGAGGAAAATTGCCGGTCTGAAGACTCTTCCGGTCTGCCTCGGTTTGTCAACCGTTGGCTCCGGCCCCATGGACCCACGAGCATCTATCATTCCCTCCCGCATCTTCGGCGCAACGCCGCGAAGGCGACGTTCAAGAAAGGAACCACAATGTCTCGCAGCCTCCTCAGCAACCGCCGTGAGCCCCGTCCCCCCCGCCCTTCCGGGCCGGTGTCGCTCATTCTGGCTCTCATCCTCAGCGCCCTGGGCGGCGCCGCTGTTCTGGCTCAGGATCCGTCGGTGCGGCTGAACGGCGCGATCGACAAGCTGGCCCGAGGGGAGGCGATAGCCGGCGCCATCATGTACGACTTTTCTCTGTTTGGGGCTCGCCAGTTTGCCACTTCCGACCTCGATTTCATCATCATGGACATGGAGCACCAGGCCCTGGATTTCGAGCGGCTGCAGATCTTCCTGCTCGCGATGACGGACAAGGCGGCCATCGCGAAGCAGGGGAATCTGGCGGTGCGTGTCCCGGCCATAGTTCGTATCCCCACGTACGGGCGCAACCTCGAGGAGTCGATCGTGAAACAGGTCCTCGACCTCGGAGCGTTCGGCATCATGTTTCCCGCGATCGAGACCAGGGAGCAGGCCTTGCAGGCGGTCCGGTCGGCGCGCTATCCGCCGCGCAAAGGGTCGGCGCACCCTGAGCCGCGAGGCCTGCGGGGCAACGGAAACATGCCAGCCGCCTGGTTCTGGGGGTTGTCGCGGCCGGAATACACGAGACGCGCCGATGCCTGGCCGGTCGATCCGGCGGGAGAACTGCTGCTGATGCTGCAAGTCGAGACCGTGAAGGGGGTTCGCAACGTCGATGAGATTCTGTCCGTTCCCGGGATCGGCGTGCTGTTCGTCGGGCCCAACGACTTGTCCCATTCACTCGGGGTCGAGGACGGGGCGCCCGAACACGAGGCCGCGATCCAAACCGTCCTCAAGGCCTGCCTCGCCCATGGCGTCCCTTGCGCCATCACCGTCAACGCCTCCAACGTGGTGGGCCGGCTTCGACAGGGTTTCAAGGTTGTCTCCTTGCCCAGCGGAGGGCTGCAAGTGCAGATGGACAACGCCCTGCGGGCGGCTCGGAGCGAACTGACGCGCTGATCGGACGACACGGGCTGGCGGCACCTTCGCTGGTCTGACTTGTTGACACGCGCGCGGGCGAACCATTTGCGCTTACCCCTTGGTGTCTACTTTTCCTTTGCGCGGTTCGCGTCTACACGGACAAGAACGCCCGCGAGATCGCGGGTTACATCGACGCCCCCGTGCAGGAGTGGGAGATCTACCGCACTCAGCCGGCTCTCCGCTCCCGTTCCCTCGACTTCGTCTACTTTGGCGGAGGCACCCCCTCGTTCCTTTCCACCCGGCAACTCCAGGATCTGGTCTCCCGGCTGACCGCCCTGGCCCCCTGGACCGGGGCCGAGGAGGT
>JAENWE010000469.1 GCA_016650185.1 Vicinamibacteria bacterium
CGCAGATCCTCGGGGGGCGCTCTACGGGCGCTTGGCAGGCTTTGGCGCTCACATCCGAAAACGACTTGGGAACACTGTACAGGGCAGGCTTCGCGCTCGAGGTCGTTCTCGAGAAGGACGGGCGTGAAGTCGGGCGGGCGACCACGGATGCCTTCGGTGAGTTCGTCATCGACCGGCTCGAGCCGAACAGCAGCGGATATCACTTGAAAGCCGCCGGCCCGGCGGGTCGGTGCTCGACGCAGTTCGACCTCGCCGAAGAGAGCCGCTATCTGGGCGTGATGACACTCGAGGCGGGTAGACCCGCAGCCTTGCCATCTGACCGGCCTGGTCCCCTTCCCCCACCGACAGAACCTTCAGGCTGAGCCCAGAGTAGGCAATCGCTGTAGGACTACGCAGCCTTTGTCAGAAACCGCTCGATCGCTTCGCGAATGAGCCTCTGGTAGTTGGTCCGACGACGCTTCGCTTCAGACTGGACGGCGTCTAGAAGCTCGCTCGAAACCCGCAGGGTGATGCTCTTGTCCTTACGCGCGAACTCGAACGTCGTCGACTTGAAGTTCTCTCGCGAGATGTAATCGCTCAAGTCACCCTTGAGCGCGGCCTTCGCCGCGCGATCACTCTTCATCCTTGGCAAACGCTTGGTCATATTTCACAATCTCCCTCGTATGCATGAAACGGGCGCTGATAGGCCGAATCAACTTCAAGCCTCTCGCCGCACGAAACGTGAAAGCCACGATCATCGGCTTTTCACCGGGGCCACCTCCGATAGCGAGGAATCGGTCCTCGGTGCCTGAATGTCTTGGATCCGGAGCCACCCAAACCCTTCGACCGAAGAACGCCTCGACCGTTTCTCGCGAGATGCCGTGCTTCGCTTCGTTCTTGAACGAGTTGCCGGAATCCCAGTCGAAGCCGTCGACTTTCACGTCTGAAGTGTACGTCAACGTGGGGTCATTTGTACATACAAATGTCAAGGAATCTCAGGTGGCGGCACTTCCGAGCCACCGGACTTCGAAAGCACGGCTCCACGCCTTCTGAGTTCCTCAAGAAGGGCTACTTTGTGGTGCCCGCGGATCCGGAGCCTGCGCGGGAAGCGACCGCGAACCGCTCGTTCTACGAAGGCCGGAAGAAAGGCACTCCCGAGCCCTATCCCCTGCCGTCGGATTACAAGGGCGATTACCTCGACGGCTTGCACAAGAACCTCCACATGATCACGAAGTGCTTCGTGGGCGGGACGGTGGTCCGCCACGTCGCAGGCGTCGAGGAGTGCGCCGCCGGCGTGCCCCAAGGGCAGGCTTCGCGCTCGAGGTCGTGCTCGAGAAGGACGGGCGTGAGGTCGGACGGGCGACCACGGACACCTTCGGGGAGTTCGTCATCGACCGGCTCGAGCCGAACAGCAGCGGCTATCACCTGAAAGCCGCCGGCCCATCCGGGCGGTGCTCGACGCAGTTCGACCTGGCCGACGACAGCCGCTATCTCGGCGTGATGACACTCGCGGCGGGGTAGCGCTCCCCGTCGTCTTGAACCCCCGAGCGGCCCACTGAGCAGGTCGGCCGCATGGTGATCACATCAGTCGCGGGCAACGGCGTAGAACTCACGGGCCAAGGTGGCCACGCATGAAGTCCTGTCCCTTCTAGCTGGGAAAGAGCCACCGCCGCGGCACCAGAATCTACGGACTCTGCAGTTCCAGCATCGCGGAAGTACAAGCGTGTTTCAATCCGGGGACATCCTTCTCAACCACTCGATAGATCTGTTCAAGATCCACACCCAGGTAGTCGTGGACCAGGACATTCCGAAATCCGGACAGCCCTTTCCAGTCCACCTCTGGATAGCGTTCCTTGATGCGGTCGCCCAGCCTCTGGCTGGACTCCGCAAGAGTCTGAAGGTTACGGATGACGCCGTCCTGGATCAGATCCGAGGACATGAATCTCTCCCTGCCTTCACCGGTGTACGCCTCGATGCGTGAAATGCAACGCAAGATGTGGCCGAGGTAGACACGGTCGTCCTTCAAAGCGGCACAGCCTCCCGAAGCACGCGGTCACGAAGCAAGGTGTCGAGCCCACGTTCGGTAATCACCTGCACCGGACGTCCCAGGAGTTCCTCGAGATCCGCGACCAGGCCACCGGGAAACCACGGGCTCGGATTCGGCCCAACGTCGACAAGAAGATCCACATCGCTCTTGAGCACGGCATCACCACGCGCCATGGATCCAAACACGCGGACCCGCGTCACGCCGTGCCGCTTCGCCACCTGCAGAATCTCCTCGCGCTTTGCCTTTACCGGGTCAACCATCGATCAACACCTCGAAGGGAGTCTACGCGTTGGGGCGCTGAGCAGCCACCCCGTTTGCCGGGCGAGGGACGAGTTGGAGTCCCTCGCTCTCGGTGCCCGACACCCGAAGTCCATCCACCAGGTCGTCGAGCGTCCGCCGCAGCTGCCGTCCGACTCGTTGCTGGCGGAACAGGGCGTTGAGGAGCGGTCCGCACCATCGGGTTCGAGGAATGGAAAGCCTACGTTCTCGGCGAGAGCGACGGCCAGCCGAAGACGCCGGAGTGGCAGGAGGCCGAAACCGGAGTGCCGGCACGCGATGTCCGCGCCCTGGCGCGCGAGTGGGGAACGAAGAAGACCTACCTCGGCGCAGGCAGCTGGGGGGTCGGCGTCGGTGGCGCCTGCCGCACCGCGACAGGCATGCAGTGGGCCCGGATGATGACCA
>JAENWE010000470.1 GCA_016650185.1 Vicinamibacteria bacterium
AATCGTGCTGGTCACGGGCCCCACCGGATCGGGGAAGACCAACACCTTGTACTCGGCTCTGGCTTCGCTGAACAAGCCCGATATCAACATCATGACCGCCGAGGATCCGGTCGAGTTCAACCTGATGGGGATCAACCAGGTCCAGATCCGCGACGCCATCGGCCTCAATTTCGCGGCCGCGCTGAGATCGTTCCTCCGCCAGGACCCGAACATCATTCTGGTCGGCGAGATCCGCGACTATGAAACCGCGGAAATTTCCACCAAGGCCGCCCTCACCGGCCACCTCGTGCTTTCCACTCTTCACACCAACGACGCGCCGTCCACCGTCTCCCGTATGGTGAACATGGGCATTGAGCCTTTCATCGTGGGCACGGCCGTGAATCTCATTCAAGCCCAGCGCCTGATCAGGCGTATCTGCTCCGGCTGCAAGGAGGAGGTCCACGATGTGCCCGCCAAGGTCCTGCTTGACGTGGGCTTCGGCGCGGATGCCGTCGGTTCCTTTCCCATGTACAAGGGGCGCGGATGCGCGACCTGTAACGGAACGGGCTACAAAGGCCGCGTCGGCCTCTACGAAGTGCTCGAGATCAACGAAGCGGTCCGCGAACTCATCATGATGGGCGCGAACTCCGTCGAGCTGCGAAAGAAGGCGATCGACGAGGGCATGCTCACCCTCCGCATGAGCGGTCTCGAAAAGATCAAGCAGGGCATTACCACGATCGAGGAAGTTCTCCGCGAAACCGTGCTGTAGGAACCAGGACCTCGTCCTCGCTTCCGATCGTTCTGACCGCGGTTAGGGGAGAGGCCCCCCCCTTCTTGGGGCAGGCCTTTGAATTTCCGAGAGGGCCTCCTCAAGAAGCTCGCCCCGATGTCGCGGAGGACGCGGTATGCTCGTCGCCGACACCGGCATGGCCCGGGAACGCTCGTCAGATTGCAGGAGGACATCGTGGCCGACGCCCCACCACTATCGCTTCACTATTTGCTCAAGAACATGGTCGAGCATGGAGGGTCGGATCTCCATATCACTACCAACTCGGCGCCGCAGATCCGCGTGGACGGTCACCTCCATCCCATGGAAGGCTACGCGCCGATGTCCTCGGCGGACACAAAGACGCTTTCCTACAGCGTTTTGACGGACGCCCAGAAGCATCGCTTTGAAGAGAACCTCGAGCTCGACTTCAGCTTTGGCATCAAGGGGCTGGCTCGATTCCGCGCCAACAACTTCTTCCAAAGGGGCGCGGTGGCCGCCGTCTACCGGACCATTCCGGTGGAGATCAAGTCGTTCAGCCAACTGGCCCTGCCCGCGGTGGTGGCCCAGATCTCCGAGAAACCTCGCGGACTGGTTCTGGTGACGGGTCCGACCGGATCCGGCAAATCCACAACTCTCGCGGCCATGATCGACAAGATCAACATCGACCGCCATGACCACATCCTGACCATCGAAGACCCGATCGAGTTCGTCCACCAGCACAAGAACTGTCTGGTGAATCAGCGCGAACTCCATCAGGATACGGCATCGTTCAGTAACGCCCTTCGCGCCGCCCTGCGAGAAGATCCGGATGTGGTCCTGGTCGGGGAGATGCGCGACCTCGAGACCATCGAATCGGCCCTTCGCATCGCCGAGACCGGTCACTTGACCTTCGGAACGCTGCACACGAACTCCGCGGCCCAGACCATCAACCGCGTGATCGACGTCTTTCCGGCTCACCAGCAAGCCCAGGTCCGCGCTCAGCTCGCCCTCACCATCGAGGGGGTCCTCTGCCAGGCTCTTCTCCCCAAGATTTCCGGCAAGGGCCGGGCCATGGCCATGGAAATCCTGGTTCCGAACCCCGCGATCAGAAACCTGATTCGCGAAGACAAGATCCACCAGATCTACTCGACCATGCAGACGGGGCAGGAAAAGTTCGGCATGCAGACCTTCAATCAGAGTCTGGCCCAGCTGTATCAGTCGAAGCAGATCAACCTTCAGACCGCCATTCAGCGCAGCTCGCTTCCGGACGAACTGCAGGACATGATCAATCGCGGAGTGGGTTCGAACACCGCGCCCGGCGGCCCCCAGCGACCGGGCATGCCGCCGCGGCCCGGCGCCCGCTGATCCTTCTCACCGAACCGAGCACCAAGGAGAGATTCCGATGCCGACTTACATAGTCAAAGGCAAATTCCGGGACGGGAAGCCCTACACGGGTGAGCGGATTGGCGCCAATCCCGACGAAGTCACCGCCGGGCTGAAGAAAGAAGGCGTCACGATCAGTGCGATCGCGGAGAAGAAGAAAGGCGGGCCGAAGGCCACCGGAAAATCGGTTCCGGCCAAGCTCCTTTCCATCTTTGTCCGGCAGTTTTCCGTCATGATCGACGCCGGACTGCCGCTCGTCCAGTGTCTGGAAATTCTCGGGTCCCAGCAGGAGAACCCGCACTTCGCCAAGGTCATCATCACCACCCGGCAGGACGTGGAGAGCGGGCTCAACCTGGCGGACTCGATGCGGAAGCATCCGCAGGTGTTTGACGACCTGTTCTGCAACATGATCGCGGCCGGCGAAGCGGGCGGTATTCTCGATACCATCCTGAAGCGCCTCGCCACCTACATCGAGAAGTCGGTGAAGCTCCAGGCCCAGATCAAGGGCGCCATGATGTACCCCGTCGCGGTCGTCAGCATCGCCGTCCTGGTCATCGGCGTCATTTTGTGGAAGGTCATCCCGACGTTCGCCGCCATGTTCGCCGGCCTCGGGGCCGAACTGCCTCTGCCCACGAAGCTGGTCATCATGGCCTCGAACCTGTTGGTCCGCACGATGCCGTTTCTCATCCTGGGTGGGTTTCTGATTCAGTACTCCTTCCGTCAGTACTACGCAACGTATGCGGGGAGACGAGTAGTGGACAAGCTCTTCCTGAAGTTGCCCATCTTCGGTGACTTGATGAGAAAGATCGCTGTCTCCAAGTTTTGCCGAACCCTGTCGACCTTGATCGCCTCGGGCGTGCCCATCCTCGACGGCATCGAAATCACGGCCCGGACCGCCGGAAACGCCATTGTCGAGGACGCGCTGATGTCGGTCCGCAAGTCGGTGGAAGGC
>JAENWE010000471.1 GCA_016650185.1 Vicinamibacteria bacterium
AGAGCGAAGGATGGAAAGTACGACTCGTTGGGAGAAGAGCCCACGCCGTTCATCTACTACCCGCAGAGTCACTTCTACAACGGGGAGATGCACGTGCTGCTGCGGAGCAGCGCTCCATCCACAAGGCTCACCGCCGAGGTCAAAAGCGCGGTGGCGTCTCTCGACTCGACCCTCCCCTTGTTCGACTTCAAGACTCTGGAACAACACCTGGGCCTCGCTTTGTTCCCGGTCCGAGCGGTCGCGTGGCTGCTCGGGCTGATGGGCTCCCTGGCTCTGTTCCTCGCCGTTTTGGGCCTGCATGGCGTCCTGTCGTATTCGGTGTCGCGACGGACCCGGGAGATCGGGATCCGCATGGCCCTCGGAGCGCGTCGTGAGGCTGTGCTGCGGATGATCATGTCTTTCGGCGCCAGGCTGACCGGGGCGGGCCTCATCCTCGGTGTGATCGGCGCCTCCGGGGTCACGCGATTCCTGACCTTCCTCCTTTACGGAATCAGTCCCCTGGATCCTCTGACTTTCGCACTGGTCCCCGGACTCCTGCTGGCCGTGAGCCTCGCCGCCGCCGCTCTTCCCGCCCGGCGTGCCGCCGCGATCGAACCCGTGGAAGCGCTCCGAGAGGAGTGAGGCGCTTTGAGCTGCTTTACTCGAACCCCGAAGGCCGCTCCTCCGCCACGCCCAACTCCTTCTCCAGGGCAACCCCCACGCGCCCAAGTACTCCTTCCTCGAAGAGCCGGCCGATCAAGGTAATCCCGTGGGGCGCCCGCCGCGGCGGATCGAACTTCGGCAGCGGGTTCGCCGGGTCAGGAGCCCAGTCGCTCCGGGCTTCCGACACCGAGACGAAACCCGCGCGCAGGGTCAGCGACGGGTGGCCGGTGAAGTTCGTGATGGTGAGCTGCTCGTCGCGCAGCGAGGGCACGATCAACACGTCGACTTCGCGGAAGATGCGCGCCATCTCCATCGCCACCATCCGCCGCAACCGATCGGCCTGCACGAAGTCCACGGCCGAGAGAAATCGCGCCTGACGAAACAGGTTGGGCCAGGCGTCCTTGACCTGCATTTTGAGGCTGTCAAGCTGACCGCTGAGCGTCAGTTCCTCGAACGCCGCCGCCCCCTCCGCGAACAGAATCGCCATCAAGGAACCGTACGGCCAATTGGGGAGCGTCACCTCATGCAGGTCCATCCTCAGTTTCCTGACTGTCTCCATCGCCTTCCGGTCGACGTCGGTGGCCGGGCTTTCCCTCATCCACTGCGCGATGTAGCCGACCTTGAGGTCCGAGATCGGGGCCGTAGCGTCGAAGTCGAGGCGACTCGGCACGCTTGACGCATCGCCCGCGTCTGCGCCGGTGATGGCCTGGAGCACGAGCATCGCGTCCTCCACGGTCCGCGTCATGGGCCCGAGCTTGTCGAGGGACCAGCACAGAGTCATGGCGCCGGTGCGAGGCACCCGACCGAAGGTGGGACGCAGGCCAGTGACACCGCAGCGCATGGCAGGGCTCACGATGCTGCCGCCCGTCTCGCTCCCGATGGAGAAGCCGACGAGCCCCGCGGCCGTCGCCGCGCCGGGCCCGGCGCTCGATCCCGATGCGCCCTCCTCCAGGAGCCACGGGTTCATGGTCTGCCCACCGAACCAAATGTCGTTGAGCGCCAGCGCGCCCAAGGAGAGCTTGGCCACGAGCACGGCCCCCGCCTCGTCCAGCCGGCGGACGACCGCGGAGTCCGAGGAGGGCACGCGGTTCCGGAAGGGCTCGGCGCCATAGGTGGTGAGGATGCCCTTTGTGTCGAGCAGGTCCTTGACCCCATACGGGATGCCGTGCAGCGCGCCGAGGTACTGCCCTGAGGCGATCTCGGCGTCGGCCTTTTTCGAGCGCGCGAGGGCGTGGTCTTTCGTCAAGGTGATCACGGAGCGGATCTTTCCGTCCAGCCGCTCGATCCGTCGCAGGTAGATGTTCGTGAGCCGCTCGGACGAGAGTGTCCGAGACTCGATCCACCGCGAAAGCTGCGTCACCGGGGCCATGGCTATGGCGTCGTCGGATGAGGGCAGGGGCGCGCCGTCAGTCTTCGACCGGACGAATCGGTCGCGCGCGGGCCCAGCCTCGCCGTCCCCGAGGAGAGGGTTCCAGAGCATGGCTGGTGAATCGGTCGGCCCCAGCGACGCTTTCCGCGGTCCCGTGCGCCGTTCGAGGCAAGGCGCAAGCGATGTCCGCCACGTGTCGGCGGCCTGCTGCCGCTCCCGTGCGGTCAACCTCACCTGCATCAACTTCTCCGCCTCGCCGAAAGTTGCTGGCGATACCGCGGGGCCTGATGCCGTCCCCGTGCCGAACGTGGGTGGGGCGCCGGGTGTGGACGGCGGGGGCTGCCACGCGGACGCGGACCCCTCGGCGCAAGCCGCGGCTGCGGTAAGCCCGAGGGGCGCGCGGATGAGGAACTGGCGGCGGGTGTTCATGGGATGGGCTCAGTGGGGCGGGCGGTAGGGATCGGGCGTGCCCAGAGGGATCAGCGGGTACGTCTCGAGACTGGCATTGAACTCGGTCACCATCCGTCCAAGCACGCTCTCCGCCCAGGGGTTGAGATCCTTGATGTCGGTTTCCTCCTTGGGATCGGAGCGAAGATTGAAGAGCTTCATGATCGGCTGCGCCGGCAGAGTGGGTTCGTCCTGCCAGGCATAGTGCAACTTCCATTCATGCCACTTGACCGCCCGCACCTGCGTGCCCATGAACACCGGAAAGCCCTCGCGATTGGACTGCGCCTGTTGGCCCTCGAAGAAGAGAAGCTGATCGATGCCGTCGATCGCCCGATCCTTGGGCGTCTCCACCCCGGCCGCTCGCGCGAGGGTGGTGAAAACATCCACCTCGTGCACGATGTCGTCGGAAACCTGCTCTGCGGGGATTCGGCCCGGCCAGCGCATCATGAACGGCGTCCGCAATCCTCCCTCCATCGCCGTGGTGTAAAACCCCCGCCACGGCCCCGAGGTGCCGCGCCAGGGACGTCGAAACTCGGCGCCGCCATCCGTAGTCCAGATGACGATCGTGTTGTTCTCGATGCCCAGCCGTTTCAGAGCATCGAGGATGACACCCACGTTGTGATCCATCTCCGCCATCGCGTCACCGACGTCACCGGCGCCCGTCTTGCCCGCGAAATCGGGATGAGGCAGGGTCGGGAAATGAACCTGGGTCAAGGGCAGGAAGAGGAAGAACGGCTTCTGCGCCTTCGTTTGCCGGTCCATGAAGCCCACCCCTTTCTCGATCACTTCCCGGTCCAGCGTCCTGCGAGTGGTCAAGTCGAACACCTTGACTTTGTGCGATGGCTCGCCCGCCTTTCCTTCCCAAATGTAGGGCGTCTCACCGGTGGTACTGACCTGCGACTCGTTGCTGGACAGAGGAATGCCGTACCATTCTTCGAACCCTTGGTCAGTCGGATACCGGCCCTCTCGGTCGCCCAGGTGCCACTTGCCGAACAAGGCGCGCGCATAGCCTCGTGGGGCCAGTAGTTCGGCCAGAGTCTGTTCCCACTGGGTCAAACCGCCCCACGTCTTGTGGTTGCCATTCGTGCCGGATCGGACGCCATGGCGTCCGGTGAGGATGGCGGCCCTCGAGGGCGTGCAGAAGTACTCCGTATTGAAGTTCGTCAGGCGTATTCCCTCGTGGGCGAGGCGATCCAGGCGCGGCGTGGGCACTCCCCGATTGCCGCCGTACACCCCGATTTCACCTATGCCCAGATTGTCGGGAAACATCAACACGATGTTGGGCGGTGCCGGTTGTGGGGCCGGGCTCTGACCTTGCGCAAGGCCTGGAAAGAACAGCACGACAAGAAGGAAACCTCCGCTAACCAGTCGGGTGTCAAGCCTGGACATTCTTGCCTCTCTCAGTTCTTTTGGTAGAACGTTTTCGTGGTGGAGGCCTTGCCGCCCATCACTCCGCTTCGCGTGGTTTCGATCTCCAGTAACGTGGGCGACTTCAGCGAGAGCGCTTGCTTGGTTTCGCTGGCCATGGGCTGTGAGTTCTCGGCATTGATGAAACTGTGGGTCGTGGTGATCACGAGCGAGGCTCCTGCCCAGGCCGCGGTCGAGACCTGTTCCTGAGGACCCCGGCCCATGTTGACGGTGTTTCTGCTCACGGCGCCATTCAGCAGGTATTTGAAGCTGAACGGCGGCTGGATCTCGCGCGGGTGGAAGTACGTGTATTCGACGGTCAGGGCGTCGGCGTCCTGAGTCAGAGTGAGCTCTGAGCCCCATCCGCTGCCCATGCTGCCCGTCTCCGACAACGTGGGCGGCGCCGACCCCATGGCGGCGCCGGGTGCGCGCCTCATGACCAGGACTGTCCATTTTCCGGAAAAATCGGGTGGCGACTGGGCGGCCACACTCGAGGCGAGGATCAGAATGGGCAGCACACGTCTCATGGCGTCACTTTGCATGGGGTTTTGTCCTCCTGCTCTCTCAATACGTGAAAAGGAAGCTCATGGCCAGCCGCCTCTCATTCGCTCGGGCCAGCAGCGCGTCATAGTTGACCTTCTCGATACTCGCGAACAGAGCGACCTGGGCCGATCCTTGAGTCTTGAGCCAATAACTGACCCCCATCAGGCTGCGCTTCTTACGGGCGTCTCTCAACTTGTTCGGATTCACGTTGTCGAATCGGAGAACGCCCTCGAGGCCCATCTTCGTCCGCGGCTGGATCCAGGCGGAATAGCCGCCGCTGTCGACCCGGGGCGCCCTCACCGATGTCTGGTCGGTGGCCGTGATGTAGTTGACGCCCAGATTCACTCGGGGGTGCTCGAAGACCGCCGAGGTCACGAAGCGATTGCGCGGCGCGCTCTTGATATAGCGATCGGCGTCGAGGAAGGCGGTGAGGCGGAGCCCCTTAAAGACCGGGCGGTTCGGCGCGGGGCGCAGGGTTGCGC
>JAENWE010000472.1 GCA_016650185.1 Vicinamibacteria bacterium
CGCCTTGGTTCCCGCCTCTTCGGCGAGCGACCTGACCGCGCGCTCGCGCGCGGTGGCCTGGGTCGACCGGTAGCCCGCGAAGATGGCCGGAACCGCGTTCAGATCCGCACGGATCTTCTGATCGGCGACGCTCTGCGATTTCTGGGTCAGGAAGGCGACGGCCGCGCCAATCGTGAAGATCAGGAGGAGAGCAGAACCGAGAAACAACCGGGTGCGCAACCCGAGACCGCGGGGTAGGTCCTCGGCGATGGCGCGAAACACCGGCGCCGAGCCGGGCGTTTCGGCGCGAATCAGGGGCGGAGGCGAGTCGCCGTCAATAGCGGTCGGCGCCATTCTTGCCCTTCGGGTACGTCTTCCCGAACTTGTTGGTATGGGCCACCCGCCGGTAGCGGGTGGCGTCCAGAACCGGGCTCCAGTCGGTGGTGCGACCGGCTAAAAGGACCAGCGGAACCGCCTGTTCCCCGGCCACATCGCTCCAGATGTGCACGTCGTATCGGCCCGGCGGAATTCCCTCGATGCGATACGTGCCATCGGTCCGGACGGTTGAAAAGACGTTCCCGTCCACCACCATCAAGGAGGCGGCCATGTCGGGGTGGATGTTGCAATACACGCGAACGACGCCCGGTGTGCTCAAGACGACGTCGCGAGAGGCGCCCTTGCGGTAGAGGCCCAGGTCGAAGCTGTTGCCGGGGCTGAGACTGAACGCGTTGTGGTAGATCGAGTCGACGTTCGGAAACTTGACCTTGGTCCCGCTCGGCAGGGCGAGGATTCGGGGTTCGAAACGTTTGTCCCTGGAGGTCACCTCGTAACTACCGGCCTGAGAGGTCAACAGTCTCAGTCCGGGAATCCAGATCACCGAGCCACCCGGATCAATCTCGACCTTCGGAGGCAGGAGGAGGGCCACTCGGCCGGAGAGAGCGGCGGCGGGCGCGCTCGCGGAGGGAGCCTGCGAGGCGAGCGCCGAGGCACAAAGGGCGAAGAGAATGCCCGGGCCGAGCCTGCGCACCGACAACGTCATCGTTCCTTATTGGTCCTCCAGACAACCCGCCCACGCCGTGAATCGATTCGATCCTAACAGCGCGTGGCAAAAGTCACGCAAGTCACGCAAGTCGCGCCACCCGAGCCATACGCTGGTCTCGGCGAGACCAGGCCTACATGTCGTAGAGCTGGGGATCCTGGAAAGCAGGCCGCCGTGGAATCCGGCGTTCCGTGGACTTACGGGCGGTCTCGCCGGCGAAGGGATCCTTCTCCAGCAGATCGCCCATGTCTTCCTCGATCTTCTCCGGATCCTCCCCTGACTCCATCCGCTTGAGCGCCTCCTGCATGCCGCCGCCCATGGGCATGCCGGTGGCGTCGAAGAGCTTCCGCATCACGTTCGCGGCCTGGCGAGGGTCGTTCTCGTCGATCCCGTCGGCCTCCGATGCCAGCGACTCCATGGCCGACTCCATCTGGGCTTCGTCCATGTTGGCGAAGGGGTCCATCATGTCGCCTTCACCGCCGGGCCCACCCTCACCCGCCTTGGGCTCCGGACGGTTCCGGGACATGGCGAAGGTCGAGGGCTTGCGCGCGGTGACCTTCCCGCATTTGGGGCAGCACGGTGTGGCCTCGATATTGATCCGTTTCGACAGAAAATTGAAGATGGTGTGGCAGGAGGAACAGTAGAACTCGTATATCGGCATAGGGGAGTGAGTCATTCTCCATGGGACGAGTGGTTCGGGCGAAGGGGGCGGCGACCTCCGTCTAGTAGATCGACAGTCCGAGGGCGCGACGCCAGATGGTCTGGTGCCGGGCTTCATCGACGACAATGAATCCGGCCGACAGCAGGTAGTCGTTGGTGCGGATCTGGCCGATGAGTCTGAGGTACGCCGACTCCGCGGCCGCCTCCACCGACAGCAGGCGTCTGATCACGGGGTCTCCCGCGGTAGCTTCGCGGATCGGATCCGCGGCGTGAGGCGCCGGCGCATCGAGGCCGCGCTCACGCAGGATCTCGATCTGGGTATCGCGATGGCCCTCGTGCGCGCCCTTGAACTCAACGGCGTAGTCGCGAAGACCCGTGGGCACGAGGTTCCTCGCCAGAGCGTCTTCGTACAGACTGATCGCCTCATGTTCGAGGCCGAGAGCCGCGTTCAGGATGGCGAGGTCCGTCTCCTCGCTGGCAGGCAGAGCGTCCGCCCGACCCTCGAGAAAGTTGAACACTGAGACGGACACTCCCGCGCTGAGGATGGCGTGCCGAATGAACTCGCGTCGGGGACTCGTCATTCCGCCTCTGCTTCGACCCACAGGTCGATCACCGTGCGGAGCTTCGACACTTCGACCATGTCGATGGCGAGGAGCGATACGACCTTCGAATCTCCGTAAACGGGCAGGCTCTCCCCATACGCCATCATCAGATCGTCGAGTGCCTGACGCAGGCCCGGGAGGTCGCCGTCGACCAATCCCGCTTCGGAACCCGGATCCAGGTCCCTAGGAAGGGCCAAACGGCGGCGCACCCTATCGCGGGTCACCGCATGCTTCCGCAATGTGGAGAGATAGCGGGTCGCCAGGGTCTCGGCATCAGCGCGCGATCGTCGCAGCGCGCGCAGCCTCCTCGCGCAAACCGAAGCCAAACGATCGAGGTCATCAAGAGCCTCGTGACGCGACGCGTAGTCCCTGGCGAGAACCCTCGTCGATGCCGCATGCAGAAGCGTCGGCAGCGCAACCGAGCCGGCAAGGATCTCGCG